>CALAZS010000187.1 GCA_937926265.1 uncultured Gammaproteobacteria bacterium | reverse complement strand
GCCTATTATTAAATCTTAATGGTTAGTAACATATTGATATTTAATAAAACAAATTCCATTTCTCAAAACCCACGACTTCAAACAAAAGCTGATAATCATTAGCAGGTTTAGGCTGAGTTTGTTGATCTAACGCATGGCTTGATCTTGAAGAGCGCCTGAGAAATGTCGGCACATTCAACTGCTAAGTATCTAAATTTGGCCACTCATCGACAGAGCTTTGTTCAGGATAATACTCAAAGGCCACTAACCAGCTGTCATCATCACACGAGACATGGTTAAGCTTTCGAAATACCGTAGGAATGTCCAGACAGGACATATCCTCTTTTATGGGATGGACCTGATACATGACCTGCTCTAGAACAACCAGGTCAGCGTCATACCTCCATCGATGGCAAATGAAATCAGCAACAGTAAAAAGATCAAATGCAACTGCGCCTGCTGATAAGCCATGGTCAATGCCGCCCCATCAAGCCGATTGCTGACATGACTAATCTTATCGCCGAGCACCTGGGAAGTCTCAGTTAATTTATGCTGAAACTCACCCGATAAATGCTTTAAATCATCCGCAAACTGATTAGCATAAGCCATGGCTGGAACAGTTAACGCAGCTGTAGCACCAGCGGTTTTTCTGCCAAAGTTTTTTAAAAATTCACGTCGTTTGTTATCCATTGTCATTCTCCCTGGAAACGATTTATTCTTTAATCCTAGACCAGAAAATCAAACCTATGCTATTGGGAAACACCCTAGCCTCAGCCCAATTCGTCCAGGATTAGGGTATCAAGCAAACCTGTCACCTCGGCGGGCAGTCCTTTAAACCGCCGGCGAACCAGGCGTTTTACCTGCCGGTCGCTGGTTTTTGTATAATCTGATTCACCCAACTGGTATAAAAACAGGATTACGCACTGGGTTTGCGTGACATCCTGATCTTTAATAAATGCCTGAAGCACCTCAACAATAGACTCTGGCAATCCAGTATCGATTAAATCATCCATAGTGAGGATTTCGAGTTGATCAGCACGTTCATGCAATTCATTCAATTGCGCAATAAACTCATCAATACTCTCAACGACATCCTCATGATCATCGTCATCATAGTCCTGTCGCCTTAAGAAAGCTGGAATGTCCAAAAATTCCATATCCCTCTCTGAGGCTGAATCGACATAACGTTTTGAAAATCTTTTTTCTGACGTCTTCATACTGACGGGACGATCAAAACTAGCTGAATCTCCAAAATCAAAAGGAATATCATCATCAAAACTACCGTAATCACTCGCACTCATGCAACAGCTAACACTACCGGTCCCGCCCCAGCCTGCGGCCAACATCTGATCAACTTTTTTAAGTGCCGGCAATTTTTCCGCTTTCTCATTGTCGGCCCTGACTTTGACTAAGACACAGCTGGTATTTTCAGTCACCAATTGATAATCCACTGCAACTTCTGTCGCATCGTCTTCATCAAGCGTTTTCAGCCAACAACCTGCGGCTAATCGTGATAGCTCGTCACTATCGCTGATCGCCCGGGTATCAAGATTCATTGACTGGTGGATATAGGTATTACCGAGTTTAAACGAAAGACTGACATCACCTGGTTTTGGTTCGTCAAACCAGGCAAAGACATGCAGCGTATCATTAAGAAAAAAATGACTTTGGGCATTACGATATTCACGCCTGGTTTCGACCGGCCACTTAATACTCACATCGGATACTTCAGGCTGCTTAATGCGGTTAAACTGACGGACAATCCTTTCAGCCATATTCTCACGTGGTGAGACTAATTCACTTGCACCACCGGTTTTCCTGGCAATCTGTTCAATAAAATGTTCTGACACAGATGAGCCAACCCCAATGGCAAAGACACGATGACCACTTTCCAACACAGAATCGATGATGGCCTCATGGTCATAAACTTCACCATCGGTGATTAAGAGGATGTTGTCTTTGTAGTTAACCGGGCCTGTGGAACTTACAGTAGCTTTTAGGGCTGAACCGATCTCAGTCCCGCCGAGGTCTGCCTGAAGGCCACTGACGAACGCAATGGCCTGCTTGACATGCTTATCGCTTGCCCACAGAGGTTTCTTAAACAGTAATTTATGCTCAGAACCAAAAAGCGTGATATTGAAATAATCATTCGGTTTAAGCTGTTGTAATATTTCCTCAACGGCTTTACCGGCCTGCCTGATCGAATCACCCGACATGGAACCGGAACAATCAACGACTATTTTGATACAAGCCCCATCATATGCTTCATCATCAATGTTTGTCTGGGCATCTGACAAATGAAAAGAAGCCAGGCCGACATGTCCCTGACGATCTTTTGCAATCAGCGCCTTGGATAAGCTTAAGTCACTGCTGGATTGTCTAAAATTAATAACCAGGTCACGATCCATGAAAGCCTGGTCGCCAGAAAGACTCAGCACAACATTAGATTTATCGTGACTGACCTTGATTGGATGACTAGGGCATTCAAAATCACACGCTGACAATTGACCTTCGACCAACAGCTCAAAGGACATTTTGTTTTCTGCTGCAAATGACACTTCAGGTACCTGGTGGGGCGCAAAGCCAGAAGCCAGGGGGTCTCCGTAACGTGGGGCCACTGTTGTGGGCAGGTAAAAACGCAGATTCTCTCCCTGCCACTGATGTAACTGGGCATAACGAAACATCACCTCAGCCCGTTCTCCTGACATCAGGTTACCGACATTAACGCTATAAAGGCCGTCACCGACATACTCCAATAACACAGCAGAGTCGCCATCTTCTATGGCTTCCTCGTAGTCTCGCGTTGCCTGGTTTTTACCTTTTACAGTGCCGACGAGTTCTTCATCGTTCAAGCGTACTTTCAATTCCAGCAACAATGCATCCATGGGTAATGGGATGGTGTAAACCGCTTCAATGTTCTCCTCGTTGGGATTGACATAAACCTGGGTCACGGTCACTTCTGACATCAAGCCTTCAATTTTGGCTTTGACATCCACTGCCTCCAACACCTGGCCTAATTGCCTACTTTCCTTCATCACTGTCGACATTTTCATGTCCTCCATTATTCTGCTCAGCCGCACTAGCTGGTTGATTCACTGCCTCAAAGGCATCCATCACCTGTTTCGAAAGCGCCCTGACCTGTTCAGGTGACAGTCCGGCACGCATCGGCTCAATCTTCAATTCAACACCATCGGCTATATATAAATGGCTCCATACTTCGATATCCCCTGGCTTGCGAGGTTTTGAAGGTATATCCACCACCTGACCATTTAAAAGCTCACCTATGCGCTCAAGTGATAAGCCAGCATCTGACCATTTTTTGATCTGTATCAACTGATCGGCATGGCGGGCGTTATAGTGTGCCCCCCGTCCCTTTCCAAGCGGCTTTTCTAACAAACCGGCCTGGATGTAGTAACGAATCGTTCGAGATGGTAAATCCACCAGCATCGACAAATCGGTTAATGAAAACTGTTTTTCCTCTTTCATGACAGTAAATATAGACACTATTGCTGTCATATTCAAGTGTCATGTTTATATTAAAGCCTCGCTAGCTCAAAACATGAGCCTGATGCATATCTTGTAACGCTGTACTTATGCGTTACAATGTATTTAATATGTAACGAATAAAATTTTTATGGCTGCAAAAAAGACAACCACCCTGAATCTGCGAGTTGACCCGAATATCAAAGAAGGTGTTCGAGTCGCGGCTGCAAAACAGCACCGCAGCATTGCCAACATGATTGAAATGCTGATCAGGGAACACTGTGAAAAAGAAGGTATCGCAATTCCTGAACAACAAACTTTGTTTGGTGAGGAGAAATAACCGTGGATAAAAAAACCATGCTGGCCCTGGCTGATGCCAATGCCATAAAAAAAGTTTTCATTATTGGAAACGGCAGCCTGCTTTACATCAGCATCAAGACGCTAACCGGTGAACACACTATCGAAACAAATAATGGCAAACTCAAAACCTGGTCAACACTGGACGCCTGTGCCAAATGGCTTCATGGTTTGGGTATTGGCAAAGTTCAAATGGATATTGCCAAGTGGCACCCAAATCAGCGCGGCTTGGAAATAATCTAAATAAAATCAACTTAATAAATTCATTCAAAAATAACGATTACCAGTCTCAGTTATAGCAATAACAGCCCCAGATAAATGTGTCTGTAATAAATCATTGTATTGGCAGGTCTTATTAGCTGATGAAATTATTTTCGGGTATTCCAATGAGTATTATTAAAAGACGTGGTTATTTTATAGTCCCAGGCCTGGTCACAGTATTGGGTGTCGGTTTACTTATAACCGATAAATATTCTGCGAATGCTAATGAGCATATTAGCACTGAGACAATGACTGAGCCTACGATCCCCGGTAATGCCAAGTGGAGCAAGCCTTCAGACGATGTATTAAAAAGAAAATTGACACCCTTGCAATATAAAGTCACTCAGCATGATGGAACGGAACGAGCCTTTGACAATGAATATTGGCAAAACAAGGAGGAAGGCATTTATGTTGATATTGTCAGTGGTGAACCACTATTTAGCTCTAAAGATAAATACAAATCAGGCACTGGATGGCCTAGTTTTACGCGTCCTATCATAGACAATCACATCATAGAAAAAGCTGACTGGGCATGGGGAATGAAGAGAACTGAGGTGCGTTCAAAATATGGGGACTCCCACCTGGGACATGTTTTTAATGATGGTCCCAAGCCTACCGGACTGCGGTACTGTATTAATTCTGCTTCGTTACGATTTATACCTAAAGATAAATTAGTTTCTGAAGGGTATGCAGAGTTTACATCTGAGTTTGATTCATCAAAAAAATAAAAACAGGCTAATTTTGACTTAATCCGCCTTGCTGGCTCATACATAATCTAAAAAACATTTGGATTACAACCTCACCTACCAGAACAGGCCATAATTTCTAGAAAAAGATGCTATTCTGAAAAAAAGTACCTCAAATGAGCCAGAGATAGTCTTCACTTAATGAAACCTAACTACATAACAATAAAAATTGGCGAAAATACCTATGATTTTGATCCCCAGTACCCAGAATCTCTGAATAATGTTAAGGAATCTGATCGACTGCTTCTGATAGAACTATTGGAGCAGCTCAAGCAAGATGCTACAGATTCAGAGTCAATATATTCACCAGCACCCCTTACTCCTCGGACGAGCAATGAGACTCGAAGTCCAAATATCTCAGCTAAAAATATGAGCAAAGGCGATATTGATGCCATGGTAGCAACCCTTATGGCTGAGGAAAGAAGCAAACGGAAATCTGGCTTAGATCAGCGTGGGGTTCTCAAGATTATTGGTGGAGTAGCAACTGTTATTGTTGTGCTGATTATAATCATCTAGTTGCCCAGATTACGATCCTGGGGCAACAAAACCTGCGTGGCTATGCATAAATTACTTTCTATTTGTTAACGC
>CALAZS010000186.1 GCA_937926265.1 uncultured Gammaproteobacteria bacterium | reverse complement strand
AACATCTATAAAATTTAGATTTTTTACCTTGCTTCTACCAATCCACAATTTCGGGGAGGGACGAATAATGTAAATTCGCCAAGATAATCTATAATTTTACGCCCATCCTGATAGTGTATATGTCGGCTAAATCCAAAATCCTGAGTTATTCTAATTACATACAAATCGAAGGGTTGATTTCCCGGAGGTGATTATAAAAATCGTAGTCAAAATTCAAAGGTTCCGCGTCTAAATTGATTGTATAAATCTTCGGGACGCGGTGAATCCATTTTAAATTTCAATCTGAGATTGCCTAAAAATGGTATTGGCTTTTGAGATCCTTCATTGAGCTTGTCAAATAAAGCTTCTAATACTTGATGCTGTTTTTCAGGATAATAATCTTTCCACGTGAGAGTAAGTTGGTCCTTATTTTTGGAAAGTAAGGCGTTAGAGCCAGTAATAAACTCTGGTCTTAACGTATCGATTGTTTTTTTGCTGCCATCGGGATTTCGAGCTACTTGATAATCCTGACAAAACATCTCATACAGGATGCGAGCCAGTGTTACAACAAAATAATGAATGTTGATACGATGCGGATCGATACCTGGAATGTTGTTGAAGTAGTAATTTTCGATGAGATCTTTAATGCCGGTTTCAATTGTCCAGCGGGCTCTATATTCTTGGAGAATACCCATGCTATCGATAGCTTGTAGTGTGGAACCAAAGCACCTCAAGTTACCGTTAGATTCCTTGCGTTTGAGGACACATTGAAGGATTTTGTCAGTTTGGCGAATTGGAATGTGGAAAGTCTTTTCGGAATAGGTATGATCGTCATCATAATAAAGCCAGCTTGGGTTTGTTTGAAGAAATGAATTAATAAACTTTTTAACCTTTTTGTTTTGTTTGATACACATGGTTAAGTCGGCGCCTAAGCCGTCTTTGGAATCGACAATAAATTTCCAAACATGTTCGGCAGTATATTCACTGTCGAGATAGACATGTTCGACGGCCTGATTTCCTAAAGATTGTACAATAAGCTCTCGGATAAATCTTTTGATCGTTGTAGAAGCTCTGGCTTTTCCATTTCGAAATTCAAGCGAAATGGGTGCGCCGGTATCCACATCCCAGGCAAGGTGTGGCCGGAAGCCTGGAAAGCAAATCTTTCGTTTTGGTGAAGGCGCTTTGCCAATGTTTTTAAGTTCGACATCATCGCCGGTAAACTCTGTCATTTTGAAATCAAACGCCATACGTTTAGCTTTAATTAATTGATGTGTGTTTGCTGCTTGAGTCAAATATCGTCTCAATTGAAGCAGTTGGTCATCATCGATGATAGCCAATTTATTTAAAAAAGAATCCTTGGAAGGCATAGTCACCAAGCCTGCCATCAGGGGGATACTGAGTTCATTAGTCCGGCAGGACTTAGATACAGAGGAAATTCCGCCAAGTATTCTGCCCAAATTGAGTAAAAGTACAGAGAACCAACTATAGCCTTTGGCCGGATCTAGATCCATGAGGCAAGAAGCTTTTTCAAAGATCTTCAAGCGATTCAAGTAAGGCAGAAACAGAAAGATCCCGGGCTTTGCAAGAGGTGTTGGTTGCTGAGCCAAACCATTTACAAAAGAGATAAAGCCTAAATCCAATCGTATGGGACGCGTTGGCGGTAAATCGCTTATGGACAGTTGGTAAGTCTTTTTGTCTTTTTCCGGTTCAAGGAGTCGTTGAAGCTCTGCAACAAATTGTGACTGGAATTGGCTGACGTTCCATCGGTTGAAGATATTGGTTATGCATGTGGGGACCACATGGATTTTTTTGGATTGAAGTATCTTCAGATAATAAGCTTCATCTTTTTTCGGTTGCTGAATTTTGGAAAGGATGATTCTGCCTTCCTCAGCGAAGCCCAATTTAGAATTTCGAAATGGCGAGCGGGCTCGATCAAGCAGGCCCAAAAGCCCCAGGGAGAAGAAATTCTTTTTATGTTTTTCAAAAGAAACCCTGGAGCCCGGATAGCGATTGGTAATCCCTCTGGTTCCGATAGTGCGGAAAACTTCAATCAGACTTTGTAGAGGATCATTGTTGTCAAAAAAAGAAAGTCTTTCAATGGATTGTGACTGAAGCTTAAAAAGTCTGATAACTTTAAGATTTAAGGCGTGAAAATTTACCTGGGTATAGGGTTTGGTTCCGATGGCCCAACCATAGGAAGCATAAAGATGGCGCATGAGTGAAAGGGAAACATCGTAGTTGAACCCCCTAATGATAAGAACCATTTTTGTGGCGGGAATCCATGGTCTTGCTTTTTTGAGAACAAAGACCATGCGCTCGACTTCAATTGGCAAGTCTTCGGTCAACTGTTTCGAGTCAATGCCAATGAGTCCAGCGGTGCCATATTGATGGAAAGCCGAGTAACTTTTTCGATATGCGTATTCGGTCAATGCGTATTTGTCAATGGTCGTTTGGATGTTAGCGCCATCGACTAAAACGGATCTCAAGGCTTCGTAACGAATACAGGCATTGTCAAAGAAGGGGTAAGGGATTTGATTGTGAATATTTTCGTGGACATTGAGAATGTCTTGCAGGAACCGGGGATAAATGACGGCCATGATGTCTCTCCATTAGTAAAGGTATTAATTGAGAGATCATACCATAAACCGCCAATAGCGTAAAGGTTTTATTTGAAATATTATAGGTTGGCCAGATTCGCGGGAATCTTATAAATACCTATAATTCATAAATATATTGTAATGCTACAAAAAGAGTGACGAAGAATTGTGTTCAAATAATATATTAACGTTTTATTAATTAGGAATGAGGTTTTACACCAAAAACGAGGAGATGTCGGTTTGTGATGCACTGTGACGGCTTGTCTTTAACCATATGATATTTAGGAGTTTTAGAATTAAACCATCAAGATTGAGATCAAAAGAATTGGGTATGGATTAGCAGGATTTTTTATTTTATGATGATTGCTTTCCTTGAAATCGGCCCTTGGATATCTCTGGAGTATAATAGATTATAAGCATGAAAAGATTA
>CALAZS010000185.1 GCA_937926265.1 uncultured Gammaproteobacteria bacterium | reverse complement strand
TTATATGCCATAGGCTATACGTTTCTTTCCAGTTCTACTCTGACCAGCGCTCTTGGCAGAATAGCCCGTTACAATGAGGTCGTAGATCGTGTCATCAGTTTTGAACGTTCTGAAACACTTTCCGAGGTCAAATTAAGTTACAACAATAGCCTGAAAGGTCTGCCTGACATACCAGCTCTGGAGGTTGCGCGCTGGAGTGTAGTGGTTGCCCTTTGCAGGAAAGCAAAATCAGAGAATTTCTCCCCCCTTTATGTGGGACTTAAACATGACAAGCTGGAGTGTTCAAAGTCTTACTCAGACTATTTTCAGTGTGAGATCAATTTTGGACAATCAGAGTCATATATTGTTTTTGACAAGGCTGTGACGGATGAGCAGTTGCCAGCCAAAAACAGTGGCCTGGTACTTGTCAATGAAAAAGCACTCATTGACTGTATTAATAGTCTTCACCAGGATGAGTTATCCAGAAAGGTCGCGAATATCATTTCTGAATCACTTGCCTCCGGAAACCTTACTGACGAGTTTGTGGCCGATAAATTGTTTGTGAGCACCCGTACATTGCAGCGAAAGCTGTCAGTCGAGGATACCAGCTATAAGCAGATATTGGAGTCTGTACAAAAAGAATTTGCCAGGGAGTATCTTAAAGATAAGAATTTGAGCCTGTCCGAAATCAGTTTTTTATTGGGCTTCTCTGAGCAATCAGTTTTTACCAGGGCCTGTAAACGCTGGTTTAATAAAACACCAAGTCAAATCAGAAATAATAGGTAAAATCCCCTTTACAATATCTTCTAAAAAATTACGACTTTATCTTACAAGCACTCATGCCTGTTTCTTGATTTTAACTATCGGTAGTTCTAAAACCGTCATCCCAAACGAATGCTCTATAGCACGGGCCTATTTTGTCCCCACACTGTGAAGAATGCACCGCGAGTAATAAGACATTTTGCCCATCAACATCGATAACTCGCCACTTATGTGCGAGAAATTCATGAATTTCATTTTCTACAATAATCCATAACAATGTACCGCCTGTGCCACCCCATAACGTAAGCGCGGTAGAACATGCAAACTGTGACCCATCAATAACTTCCTCAGGTTTTCCATCACCGGTAAAGTCATGTAGAGTTACAGCTCCGCCAGTTAAGCTGAATTCTCCTGAATTAAAAGCAGAACAATCTTGTTCTGCTTTATGAATAATTTTTGATGAAAAACTGCTAATTTCTTGTGAAGCAATGCTTGTCGAAAAAATAAACAGGATAAGGCTTATGTGCAAAATCGATTTCATTAAGTTTTTCCTGTAAAAATATCCATCTGTCGTGAAAGAAAAAAATTATCAAATTCCTTTCGGCTCATTTTTATCTTGAATCATTAAGGCTTCTTTATATCTTCTAATACACATCCGACCCAAAACCCATTCTCTAAACCAGGATGGATAACGGTTTCGCTCATGCCAACGACTAATTGTCGCAGGATTAACACCGAGCAGCCAGGCTAACTCTTTCTGATTTACATCCAGTAGATCAATTAAATGATTGAATTGTTTTCTAGTCATGCGCTTGCTCTTTTAAAATAATTTTTAAGCTTCATCTAGCTTACGATTGATTATTTTAAGCTTTTGAATAATGCGTTCTAACTGTTGTTCACTTTCAACATCGAGCAGCATTTTTGAGTATTTTTCGTAAAGCGCTTCAAGGCATCGGTTTGAAATTTTAATCGTCATATCCCACCTCCACTTTAGAAGTCTTATTTTTGTCTTTTTTATAATGATCTACATCTTGGATATTGATTTCTTCGACATTGCTGATGTTTTCAAAGTTATCCTTGCTGGCTTTGTCATCAATATCATTATGTGTTCTGTCATCTGAAACATTATTTCCATATATGTGTTCGTAAAGTGCATTGTGTTTTTTCATGGCGTACCCCGTTTAAAATTTGGGTTTGTTATATAAGCCCTATAACAGTCGATCAATTCATGAGGTAGCAAGTTACTACCATGAGTTTTTTTATATTCGTAAAAATTTAATTTATTCATTTCCTGCCTCGCTCTGTGTTTTCGTTATTGATAGGATATGAAATTAAGGCAGAACAATATTGACCAGCCCGGACAAGGTTTTGACTTTTAACGTCATTCTCAGGGATGTTGCTTATCCAATTTTTTATGAGGAAAGATGATGAATTTTTTGCGGTTTTTGAATTTCGCGATAACCTTGTCTGGCCATATGGCAACAGCGCGTAACCAGGAAAGCGGGTCAGAGGTGATTTCTGCTATAGCTCGTCCTCTATTGGCAGCAAGCTGAAAAACCAGTCTTCGATACGCTGCATGAAAGAGGTTGCCGGTTGCGCTGTCAACACTTCATCATCTGAAACCCAGGTCATCTGATTGTTGTTGTCG
>CALAZS010000184.1 GCA_937926265.1 uncultured Gammaproteobacteria bacterium | reverse complement strand
ATGTTGACTGGAACTTTATGCAGGCTTTCCGTGTTCAAAACTTGACCGCGGATCATGGTCAGATCGCGCAAAACACAGATGGCACGTTTACCTTTTCGCCGGATAAAGATTATAGCGGGCCGGTGACTTTCCATTATGAAGTTGTTGATCATAACGGTGGCACGGTAGCCACAACTGCCAGCATGAACCTGGCGGCAGTAGCTGACAACCCTAACCCGACAGTTGATATCGCTGATACAGCGGACAATGTACTTAACGCAGGCGAAGCTCAAAGCGTAACGATCAGCGGAACGGTTGAACCCGGTTCATCGGTGACATCGTTGGTAATTAGTGATGGAACCCATCAAGTTACAGTGAATTCTGTGGCGGTTGATTCTCAAGGCAATTTCACTTTAAACAATGTTGACTTAAGCACTTTGGCAGATGGTTCCCTGACAGTCACCGCCAATGCGATCAGTCAGGATGGTACGACAGGAACTTCGACGGATACGATCGTCAAAGATGCGCATGTCGGTGATCTTACGGTCAGTTTTGAAGACCCAGGCAGTGACGGCGAATACTCCAGAGCCGAAGTCGGCAGCGACGGTACGGTTACAGCAACTATTAATTTGCCTCAGGATGCAGTTGTTGGGGATACGTTGACCATTAATCATCAAGACCATGTTTTGACTGCTCAGGATATTACCGCTGGGCAATACCAGTTTGAAGCACATCCCAGTGAAGCGGTACTTGCATTGCTTACTGACCAGGCTGGCAACCAGTCTCAGGTTGCTCAGGGAATGGCTGCTTCGTTAGCACCAGATCACCCAACCTTTGTAGCGCCACCGGTTATCAATAATTATGGTACACCGACTATTACCGCAACGCTGGATCATGGCGGCAGTGGCGGTTGGGCGCTGCAGGGACCAAAGGGTCAGCCAACCGATCATATGACGGGTACGTATGGCACGCTGAGAATCGATCCTGATTCCGGCCAGGTAACTTATCAATATGACCATGGCACGACCATGGGGCAGAAAGCACAGGGCGGAACACACTCGGCAGGTCAGACAATTTCTCAAACGGATCATGACGTCTTTCATGTGCTATTACATTCAGCGCATCACGGTGATGTTGATGTCGAAGTTAACGTCAATATCCAGTTCATTCACGGACGCAGCGGTCAGAATATCGATTCGACACAGCTCGTAGGTATGACCATTACTGATCCGTCTCCACCTGATCAGCATGATGAACCTGATCAGGATGGTGATCAGATTGATGAAGTCACGTTGAATTTTGATCTGGCCGTAGATCAGGCTGATGAGCAACAGCATGATGAAGTCCACGATAAGCCTGATTTAGTTGTTGAAGATATGTTAGCTATGCCGGATGCTGAAGATCAAAAGATCATCGATGCTTTGAATAGCGGCTCGGGTGCTGCGCCTGAACCGGTCGACAAAGATGCTGCTGCAACTGGAACGTCTGGATCCGGTTCAACGGCTGATACAAGCACTGAAGAACATTATGCGCCTGACCAGGCTGCCATTGATGCGCAAATTCCAGAACAACATGACGATAACAATGTCTGATTAACCTTTTACAGGAATAATTAATGTCCGAAGACGATTCAAATAAGGAACCGCTGTTTCCGCGCGCTCAGTCTCACTTTGACCCTTTGTTGTCATCACTGGTGATTTTGTCCAAGCTGCATGGCAACCCGATGACTTCGGACAGCCTGGTCAGTGGTTTGCCGCTTGAAGATAATCTGCTGACATTAAGTGTACTGCCGCGTGCTGCCAAGCGGGCCGGTCTATCTACGCGTTTAATTAAGCGCGACCTAAACAACATCACGCATTTGTTAACCCCCTGCGTGTTGTTACTGGATAACCAGAATGCCGTGGTGTTAACGGACATTGATCACGAGCAGCAACAGGCAACGGTAATTCTGCCTGAGGCCAGCGAAGCGCATGGCCTGGAGGGCGAAGACCGCAGTCATGGCGGTGAAACCGTGTCGCTGGAAAAACTGGAAAAAGATTATGCCGGTCACCTGGTGGCGGCCAAGCCGAAGTTCCGTTTCCAGGATCGTGCCCAAAAACATCTGAAGCTGGAAGAAGAGCACTGGCTATGGAATACCATGCTCAAGTCCTGGCGTATTTACCGTGACGTGATTGTTGTGTCGGTGCTCATCAATCTTTTTGCCTTGGTGATGCCGCTGTTCACCCGCAATATTTATGACCGGGTAGTGCCCAACAATGCGATTGAAACGCTCTGGGCCTTAACCATCGGTGCTTTGATAGTGTTTACGTTTGATTTCATTATGAAACTGATGCGTAATCATTTTATCGACCTGGCCGGTAAAAAAGCCGACCTGGTGCTGTCGTCTGAAATCTTTTCCCGCGTTATGGGAATGCGTCTGGAAGGCAGGCCGCAGTCGGTTGGTTCTTTTGCACGCAATGTGCAGGAGTTTGAGAGTATCCGTGATTTTATCACTTCAATTTCCATCACCACCTTTGTCGATTTGCCGTTCATGATCCTGTTCCTGGCTGTGATTGGTTTTATCGCCGGTCCGGTAGTCTGGGCGCCGTTGGCGGGAATCGCGATACTGATAGTTGCCAGCCTGATTTTACAGCCGATTATTAAAGATACGCTGGAACGTTCTTCCCGCGCTTCAACTCAGAAAAATGCCTTGTTGATTGAGGGCTTGAATGGCATTGAGTCAGTGAAAACCACCGGCAGTGAAGGCCAGTTTCAATCAATTTGGGAAAACGCAGTGAGTCACATTGCGGACTGGAACATGAAAGGTCGCAGGCATTCGAACCTTGCCAATGGCCTGGCCGCCTACATCGGTCAGTTGGTCAATATCGGCATGCTGGTAATTGGTGTTTACCTGATTGTTGACGGTGACCTGACCATGGGCGGCTTGATTGCCGCAGTGATGTTATCCGGACGTGCCATGCAACCGATGAGCAAGTTAATTGGCCTGGCAACACGGATCAACTCGGTGCGTTCGGCCTATGCGTCTGTTAAAAGCATCATGGAAATGGAGTTGGAAAAACCGGAAGACAAAAAATATATCTATTTCCCTGAGACCAGGGGAGAGGTCAGTTTCCACGATGTTGAATTCAACTATCCGGATGCGCAATACAAGTCACTCGCCGGTGTAAACCTGCATATCAAACCCGGGGAGCGCTGGGGCATTATCGGCCGTATTGGCTCGGGCAAGTCGACCATCGCACGACTGCTGCTTGGCTTGTATCAACCAATTGAAGGGCGTATCGAAATC
>CALAZS010000183.1 GCA_937926265.1 uncultured Gammaproteobacteria bacterium | reverse complement strand
GCCTGGTGTTCATCGCCCGGCGCGGGACGGTGAACATTGCCGCGGTGCAAAAGGCATTGAGCGGCTGTCAAGCACCGGCGAACTGAGAGCTGTTTCAAAATTAAGACGTAAACGAAGTCACAAGAAAGGAGCTAAGAAATGAAAACACAGAGACACCCCAAGACACGTATCACGACAAAAATTCAGGTTGCGGTGTTTTCTACGCTGTTTCTCTGGGCTGGCACTTTTGGTGCAGTGCATGCATGCACAGGTATAAAAGTTAAATCAGAGGACGGGGCAGTTATTTTCGCCCGGACCGTGGAGTTCGGAGTGGATGGCGGCGTTATACCAGCCGGTATTCCCGCGGGCACAAAACTCGTCGCTTCGGCGCCCGAAAACAAACCGGGACTGGCGTGGACTGCGAAATATGCTGCCATCGGCATAGATATACGCGGCACTTCGTGGCTCATCGAAGGCTTGAACGAGAAGGGGCTGCAGATCGGAGCCTTCAATCTTGCGGAGTTTGCCGTCTATCAGGACGTCACGCCTGCGGACTACGACAAGACCCTGAATGCTTTCGAACTGCCGAATTACCTCCTGACCACGACCGCGACGGTCGATGAAGCGATTGCCGCGCTCCGCGAGGTCAAGCTTGCTGATATGTCGATCAAGTATTTCGACAATTTGCACATGCAGTTCCATTATCGCCTTTCTGACAAGAGCGGTCGCTCGGTCGTCATTGAGTACCTGGAAGGAGAACTGCACGTCATCGAGAACCCACTCGGCGCTCTTACAAACTCGCCGAATTTCACCTGGCACCTCACCAATCTGACGAACTATCTCAACCTGTCTCCCTATGGCTGGCCGGCGATCGAGCTCGAAAACCTGACCCTCAAGCCCAGCAGCCTCGGGTCGGGCCTGAATGGCATGCCCGGCGATTTCACCTCTCCTTCGCGCTTTATCCGCGCAGTCGCCTTCCAGGAGATGCACGCGCCTTCGGCCACGGCCGACGACGGTATCAAGACGGCGTTTCACATCCTGAACCAGTTCGATATTCCCAAGGGTGCATCTGTTCAGAAAGCAGGTGGCGTGGAATATCCCGATATCACGCAGGTTACAGCTGCCAGCGATCTGACCAACCTGCGGTTTTTCTTCAGGACCTATGAAAACAGTCAGATACGAATGATTACGATGGCGGACTTCCTGGCTGGCAACCATGCCGACGTCGTGCTGTTCGATCGCGGTGGAGACGAGGTGTTTGAAAACATCGCAGACACCGCAAAACCAGTGAAGTAATTATCAAAAAGACTCAGTTAAGAAAGGAGAATGAAATATGTGCTCACGTGTTTTATGGACATCCGAAGGCCAGCCCGCACTTATCGGAAGAAATTGGGATTGGACCGATGTGGTGGTGACCGAATTGTATACCACGCCAAGGGGTGTTGAGCGTTCGGGCATGACGCCGACCAACCCGATGAAGTGGAAGGCAAAGTACGCCAATGTCTCGGCAGTCGCCTGGGAAGCCGTCAATGCTGGCGGGATCAACGAGGCGGGACTCAGCGTCAACCTGCTTTATCTGGCGGAATCGGACTTTGGCGAGCGCGATGATTCCCTCAAGGGAGTTTGTTGTTCTGTCTGGGCCCAATACTATCTCGACAGCTTCGCGACGGTGGCCGAGGCGGTCGAGGCGGCAAAATCGATCCAGGTCGTTCCGTTCAAAGTCGTTCATAAAGGCGAATTGGGCGAGTCGTACATCCACATGGAGGTTGCAGATGCGAGCGGCGATTCGGCGATCATCGAGATCCTGGACGGAAAACCCGTCATTCACCACGGCAAGCAGTACAAGGTGATGGCAAATTCCCCGACCTACGACGAGCAGCTGGCGATGCTGAAGGACTATGAGGGCTTCGGTGGCAGCAAGCCTGTGCCGGGGGGCTCTCAGTCGGATGAACGGTTCATCCGAGGTGCCTTCTACGCGCAGATGCTGCCTGAGCAGCCGGCGTCCTATCAGGCGGCGGTCTCCGGCGTTCTCAGCATCATGCGCAATATGTCGACGCCGTTCGGCATGGACGACCCGGACAAGCCCAACATCTCGGCAACGCGCTGGCGCACGATCGCCGACCTCACGAACAAACGCTACTACTTCGAGTTCGCCGACATGCCCAATGTGGTGTGGGTCGATATGGACAAGCTGAACCTGGAGGAGGGGGCGTCCATTCAGAAGTTTAATCTGGCGGCACATGCGGACGCCAGCGGACAGATTGCGGACCAGTTTAACCCGACGGAACCCCCGGCGTTTCTCGAAGCCGGAGCAAAGGCGAA
>CALAZS010000182.1 GCA_937926265.1 uncultured Gammaproteobacteria bacterium | reverse complement strand
TTAAGGAGTTTATGGGACTGACCATTGCCTGTCGAGATGTAAGGTGATCTGGAGAAATTAACAAAAGGTGTAATATCGCGTTCAGACCATGTATCGATATTTGGATCATTTGCGAATGACAGTCGATAGTCGCCAGGTTCTCGAACTAAACTTAGCCAGACAGTTTGACCGGTTTTATTAATTTCCCCAATGAAGTCAAGATAAGCAGCACCACTTAAGTCTTTACAGTTTTGAGCCTGTCCTGATAAAGGCAGTAATAATAAACAGGCCGAACAAATTTTATTTTTAGAAATCATAATAAACCCAGATAAAACATGCGGCACATATCATCCCTGAAATAGAAGATGAGATGAAATATTTATTGGTTTGTTTCTGAATGTATTTAAGGATTGAAATAATACAGACAATCGCAGAAACGATAAAAATAATGACCAGCGTTTTATCTGACATGAATATTATGAATCTTGTGTGGTTCCTGTAATGTCTCGGTATGCATGCCAGGTAGCATGGCCCAGTAATGGACCGGCGACTATGGTGCCGAGTAGCAGCGTGACAACGCCAAACATGGAAATGACAGCAATGACCCCAGACCAGACAATCATGGCATAAGGATTGTTATACAACGCCTGGGAACTGGCGAAAGCTGCTGATATTGCATCCATCTGTTTGTCTTTGATTAACGGAATGGTAATAAGGGTTATTGCAAAAATAATCAATGCGAAGACAGCGCCGAGTCCAAAATAAATAAACAGAAAGTTAAACTGGTCGGTGAGGACGATGTGTCTCAAAAATTCATTCAGGGTTGGAATTTCACCTTCGTAATACAGAGCAAACAGGAAAACCGATAACCAGACCCAGCTCAGATACAACAATAGTAAAATGCCGGCGAATGAAGCCATTTGCACAATATTTCGTCTACAGGCCATCATTGAAGGTAGCAACTTACACTTTTCACCTCGTTCACGTTGAGCACTGAGTTCGTATAAACCAAGTGCCAGGAATGGCCCCATAATCACAAAACCTGTCATCACAGCTGCTATGTATTGTGGTGCATCCTTTAAAGCGAAAACCATGATGTATCCTCCAAGCACAAAGCACACACCATAGAAAAGACTGCCATGAGGACAAGACTTGATGTCTTCCCAGCCTTTTTTAAGCCAGGTGAGCGGAGCCTTAACAGATACCTCGCGCACCTGTGGATAGAATTTAGCCTCGTTATCAGGCATTGCCTGTTGATCGTTCAAAATTTTGTCTCCTCAAACATATAAGCTCAATTTATGAGATTATTGGTTTTATCGTTGTTTTATTAGTTATTGTTATTTTCGCCCTAGAATAGTCATTTGCATAAATTAAGGCAAATAAACGCTTATAAAACCAGATTTTTTAGCCCGATATATCAGCCGATATTTATAACAATAAATTCAGGGCATTCAGGGCGTTTTTTTGTGTTTTATTCGGGGTTAATATCCATTATCGAAAACAATCAGAATTAACAATGAAAACAAGATCGCTATTTGCATTAATCATTTCCCATGGACTTGTCGGACTTTTCGGTTTTGCCGTGGGGATATACATGCTACCAATATTAACTGCTCCACCAGCTCCGAGTGAATCTGACATTCAAACCATGTCGTCCCAGGCCCAATTTTCAGCTGAATTTAAGAAAGATCTTCAGGATAGCGATGCGTTCCATTGGGGTGAAGGCAAAGTCTCAATTGGATCAGATTTCATCACGCTGATGGGTAAATTGGCGCCTGGACCTGATTATAAACTTTACTTATCGAAAACCTATGTTGAGACTGAAAATGAGTTTAATCGTCTCAAAGAGACAATGGTTCAGGTTGGTGATGTTAAAACATTTGAAAACTTTGCCGTCAAAGTTCCTGACTCTATTGACCCAGGTGAATATAACAGCGTGATTGTCTGGTGTGAGTCATTTGAGGAATTCATTACTGCAGCCCAGTACCAGTAGTTAATCCATTAATTAATCAGGTATCAGGGCATCAGGTTGCCATCATAAACCGTGTATAAATTATCCGCTTGCATTTGACTGGCTGGTGTCACGGTAATGCGTTTCCAAGGAATAAAGCCAAAATACCAGATTTTCCAAAACCATAAAGGAGTATCAGGTAACTTGGTAATCAGTTCTTTAAAGGTTTCCAACTGCCCCACTTTGACGTTTAAAGCCGCATCGTATACTTCGTAAACAAACTTGGAGCAAAACATTCGGTTGGATTCATACTTAAAACCCAGGTGATAAAAAATACCCATGCGTTTTTCAGCTTCTTCCTTAATGCGGGCAATCTGTGCTGCGGATAAGTTATCTTTTAATCGCCTGATCTGATACCAGCCGTTTTCGCTGCGTTTGATGAATTTTTCCAGTGAGCAATAAGTTGAAACCGGTACGGCACTCTCAGCTACAACCCAGTTTCCCTCGCTGTCTTTTAAAATAATGCCAACATGCGATGATTTTGAACCGGTTCCCTCTGCCACCTTCTTGTATAACAGGTGTGGAATTGCCGTAAAAATAATATCGCCTTCCTGAATGTCTTCTATGATCATGATGTTTTATCTCTCAACTGTTTGATTTGATAAAAGAATAGAAAAGCAAATCCATCGAGTAAATAAAATCAATTAAAGTATACTTTATTAATACTTATTTAGATTTATTATTAAACGACTGGTCATTTTCAGGTAACCCATCTTCAATTAATTCGGCCTCAACCAGCTCAATAGAACTGACCAGAACACCGTATTGGGTTCTACTTCCCTTGATACGCATTCGATGGCTCGTCTGTTTATCAATGATTTCCCGGAATTTTGAAGATTCATCACTTGAAAAATATTCAATAGAAGAAGAATCATCAGTGTTTAAGCAGAAACTGGCATCTTCATGCATGTCAATGTTAATCAGCAACCCGTCACAATGGAACAAATCCAGACCGGGGGCAGTATTGGTTTGATCAGTGACTATATAACGGAATACATTCTGGTAGTTTTTCGTAGCAGTGTATTTAGTCCATATTTGCAAAGACGGCTGAATAAAAATATAAACCAGTATTAAAAACACGATGAACATCAATATGTGTAACCCCACAAATTTACCCGGTTGCCGATAAAATTTGTGCTGCATTTTTTCTTTTTTGGAGAGTTTGTAATATAACCCAGCCACCAAAATTGAAAGGATTAGTGCAAAAAAGGATTTGGCTTCGAAAAAGAATGCACTACTGATGATGACGTTATTTACCTGATTGCCAAGCAGGTAAAAAATGAAGATAAATAATAACGTTAATGCATACAGAAGAAACTTTTTTGGCATTGTCATAATAAGGCGTCTCCATTTACCTCCAGGCACTACCTACCTGGATGTAAACAGCAGTATCCTCAGGCCCTTTGGCAATATCAAGACCGGCTTTCAAGCCTAACTTTGAGGCTATCAGGTATCGAAAACCAACCCCTACATTATTGGCAGTTTCAGATTTAACAAAAACATTGTTGTCGCCAGAGGTTTTACCGGTTCCGGCAAAAGCCAGAGCAGTCCAGCGATAACTGAATTGCCATTGTAATTCCGCTTCTGCCAAAGCGACAGATTCGCCCTGGTAACGCATCGCTGGTATACCCCTTAAATCAATATAGGGAAGAAAGAAGAAAGGTGCGTTATCAGAAGAAGCCTTGTAGTCACCTCTTAAAGCAAGGGTAAATTTGTCTGACACGGGAAGGTAAGCATGAATTTTAGCCATGTAGTCTTCAAAATCGAGGGAAGATCCAAGCCAGTCTCTGGCTACAGCCATTTCCGATTCAAATAAAATACCTTTGGAAGGTGACAGGATGTTGTCACGGTTATCGTAACTGAGTAAAAAACCCAAGCGCCCTATTTCCAGGTCCAGTTGACGATCACTGATAAATCCGGGTTTAGGGTTGGCAAACTGAATATCGGTATCGAAATAAGCATACTTACCTCCAATCATCCATTCAGAGTTATTAATTCTTGAAGTGAATCTTTGAACTGTTCCAAGTCCTTCAATATTCAGTTTTCGAGGTCGATTTAGTGGACCATAGTAGTCGAGGTTGATTGACAGTTTGCCTAACGCACCAAGATAGCGGTATTGATCCTGGCTAAAGCTTCTGAAAGCGCCACCAAATACTCCTTTACTGCCATTTTCAGTTTTAAAGCCGCCAAGCAGGGAGATATTTGGGGGTGAAAAATGATCTGATTTTTTAAGACGCTCGCTGATAGATTCCTGGAAATAAACGGCGGAAACACCCAGGCCAGTTCCAAGCGCAGGCTCAGTAATAATCATGGGTACAGGTAGAACACCTTTGTGAGTTAAGAGGTGTTCGCTTAAATCAAGATCACCGCTTTCATCATCAAAAAAACGACTGGCCATTACCTGAAATGGCAAGGCGACAAGCAGAAAGAGACTCAAGATTTGTCGCCAGTTTACCGGGAAAGACATATCGAAGGTTCTTTCAACCGTTATTCTTGATTTACTTCAGATACTACAAGTTGCTTTTCAAGGTCGACCATGGCTTTCTGGCTAACATCAATCAGGCTACCGCCAGGACGATCCAGGTCTGCAATTACGATCATCACTGTTGCCAGCGAAAGGATCAAAGCGGTTCTAGGTACAAGTACACGAATACCATTTAAGCCAGATTGATAACCCATCAAAGTTAATGTCAAAACAGCGATAAACATGAGTAAAAAACTATTAACATGGGGTAAACGCTTAAAGCCAGCATTAACGCGTTCCGAATGCAGGTCAATTACTTCATTAGCTGCATTAATTAATGGTCCAGTACCCATAGGGCCATCTGATTGCCTTAATATTTCGAGGACCAGATTCCATATTTTATTCAATTTCTCTTCAGAGACAGCCATACCTTCGGCAAACTCTTCATTGGAAATTCCACTCACCACGTCCACTCGAAGCGATACATATGCCTTAAGCAATTCGCGCAATTTTGCAGCTTCCTCAACATTAAATATCTGGGAACGCAAATACAAAGTACCGATGGCATTTGCTTCTTCAAGCACAAGCGCTTTTCTCTCGGTGTGAATGTTACTGGCAATGTTAAATGAAAATGCCAACAGGAAAGCCAATAATCCCAGGGAAGCCCCCATGATGGAGCCGGTTTGCTTGTCTTCACCGCCGGCATCCTTGATTTTGGATTTTCGGAAGCCACCAACGTAGAAGCCCAACTCGGCCGATAGGAACAGAATTATGAGAATGATGCCATAAACTTCCCATAGCGGTAATTGGTCGAATGCATTAAAAATCATTTTTCGCTAAATGTAACTAACTGATAATGTGGCCATTTTGCATCACATTAGACACGAAGTACATTTCATTAGCAGATTGGAATTATTAGGATGTTACTTTTTAACCATGTTGATGCCTGCACCAAGAATCCAGGCACCGACCTTGCCAATTACCAGCAGCATCAGAATAACAAGCAACCAGGCTGCCATCCGGAAGAATGAAATATCAATGGCATCAATTAATGTGCTGTCTTTTCGAAATGCCAGTGCAAATTTATCAATGGTTTCGGGCTGATTGAGGAAGGTCCAGGCAAACTCGACGAGGTTTTGAAGAACCAAAAAACCCAGAATCAGAATAATAAATCCCGCCAGGGTAGCGACAATGTACACCACGGAACGGAGCTTTTCTTCAAACCTAGATCGAGTCTCGGCGGGATAATTTGTGTCGTGATCTTTATCAGACATGAGTAATTTAAGTATATGGGGAAAATTTATTTACTTTTGGACAATACTTTCCACAATCCCTCATCATTTTTACAAAAATCATAGTTAGCACGACCACTCAAACCATTAGCTGAAAAATTCTCGATTTTGAGTGTGCGACATTTTTTACCATTATTATCAAATGTTAAAAGAGGAGTTAGTCTGCCGTGATTTTTTGACTCAGGGTTCTCCCAAACCATGATTTCATCATTGGCCAGGTGGTTTAGCGCTCTGTTAGCCGAAGCCTTGGCTATTTCCCAATCCTTGTCAGTAAACTTACTGGATGGGGAATTTTCCAACCATCTCAGGTTAGAAGCTGATACAGATTGAGATACAACAAAAATCGATACCGCTATTGCCAAGAAAACCAGTTTTTTCATTGAGTAATTCCTTTCAAGTAATCCAGAACCGAAAAGATACGCGATATCGATTCGTTTGAAAACCACCTGGTCCAATACTGCTAGGCAATTGTCACCGCATCATCCAGATAGACATCCTGAATCGCATTCAATATTTCAACACCTTCAGCCATTGGCCGCTGGAATGCCTTACGTCCGGAAATCATCCCCATGCCGCCGGCACGTTTGTTAATTACAGCAGTTCTCACTGCCTGGGCCAGATCACCTTCACCAGATGATGAGCCACCGGAATTAATCAGCCCTGCCCGTCCCATATAGCAGTTTGCAACCTGGTAACGAACCAGGTCCACCGGATGATCAGAAGTCAGCTCACTGTATACCTTGTCATGAGTTTTACCGAACTTGATGGCATTGTAGCCACCATTACCGACAGCCTGTTTCTGCTTGATAATATCAGCATTAATTGTAGCCGCCAGGTGGTTTGCCTGCCCAGTCAGGTCAGCGGCAGTGTGATAATCGACACCATCAACCTTAAAAGCTGAATTTCTGAGGTAAGCCCATAAGATGGTTACCATGCCAAGCTCATGGGCCAATTCAAAAGCTTCGCTGATTTCAATGATCTGCCTGCGGGATTCTTCTGAACCGAAATAGATAGTTGCACCAACAGCTACAGCCCCCATATCGAAAGCCTGCTCAACGGAAGCAAACAGGGTTTGATCGTAAAAATTTGGGTAGCTGAGAATTTCATTATGGTTAATTTTCATAATGAAAGGAATTTTATGGGCATAGCGGTTTGCGACCGAGTGTAAGACCCCCATTGTCGACGCGACACCGTTGCAGCCCCCTTCAATCGCCAGTTTTACAATATTTTCAGGATCGAAATAAACCGGGTTGGGCGCAAATGATGCGCCGCCAGAGTGCTCAACACCCTGATCGACTGGCAATAATGAGAGATAACCAGAGCCAGACAGCCGCCCTGCGTTCAGTAGAGTTTGAAACGATTGCAGCACTCGGGGTTTGAGTGATTTTTCAGCTACAACCTGGTCAACGTAATTTGAGTTAGGTAAATAAAGCTGTGATTTATCGATTGTTTCGCAGCTGTAATCCAGTAAATACTCAGCTTCATCCCCAAGCAGGTTTGCAATTTCAGTCATTTTAATACTCCCAATCAGATGCCCTATTTGGAAGTCTAGCATCAAGAACTGACGATGGAATTACATCAGCTGCCGAATGTCTTAAATTAGAAATATTCTGGAAGAATAATTAAAAAATTGTTTTATACGGTTTTGCTAATCAAGCAGGCCAAATTCTGATGCAATTTGGGCAACTTTATCCTTGTCTGCCCTGATATCACTGATTAAGTCAGTGACAGGTGGCAAGTCGTCTTCAAACAGCCCTGTTTGCTTCACACACTCTTCAATAAACTCGGCAGCCAGGGTTTCATTGTCGCGGTTTTCTTCAACTGACACTTCACGGTATACCAGCCAGAGCCAACACACGTAATACGGGTAGCCTTTTTCCGATGTCATTTTGGGTGGAAAATATTTCAATGCCATACCAGATGCCTGGTTCAGTTCACTGATCATTAGCATGACATCGGCAAGGTTCATCCCGAGCCTGGAATGATATTCAAGCCGGTTTTTTTCTGAAGCACCGAAATTAGCCAGCACATTAACCAGGTCACTGCTGATATTTTCCAGGGATTTTATGTTGTTTATTTCTTCAATGTGATTTTTTTTGGCCAGAAGCTTCTGGTATTTAACCCCGCACTGATCTAACTTCTGTAATAACGCGGCAGAATCGGAAATACTGAACTTTTCACTCAATTGATTGGCAAACTCTCTGTCGTAATAATCTACAAACTGTTCAGTCATTTTTCTTCCTGATAGGATGGTAATTTAGATTTGGCTGTAAATAAAAGAATATAAATCATTGATTATTAAATTATTATTATCTTTTGATTAGACATTAACCAGGTACCTGCTGTCAAAGTAACATGATGATCAAATTTGAGAATCAAATCCGAAATTCAAAACCCATCATACCAATCGACCAATCAATCAACTTATAAATCAAGTAGGCCGGCCGGCAATCCAACCCTAAAGAAATTAAACTTTTTCAACGAATTTTAGCCTGAATTGGTCATATTGCTACATATATTGGGGTTTATATTAAGTAAATTGGCTGAAATTCCACCTAGACCCTTTTGAAAAAATGAACAATACTCATAAGTTCAAGGTTGATAAAAGGAATGCATCTTCCTAAAACATAAAAACTAACCAAGGGGGCTCGGCTCAATGAAACTTTCTAAAATTATTAATACTACCTTTTTATCTGCAGCTATTTTCGTGGGTATCTCAACCACAGCTATAGCCGGAGGCTATACTGTAAAAAAGGGTGACACCCTGTTTGAAATCGCTCAATCTCAAGGTTTAATGCTGGATGAAGTTGTTAAAGCAAATCCGCAGATCAAAGACATTAACCTTATTGAAGTTGGTGATGTCATTAATATGCCAGGTGCTAAATCCTGTGAGCCAACTGCAGAATATAATCAAGCGGTTGCTGATGCCAATGCAGCCCTGGATAAAGCCAAGAGCGTTAAAAGCGAATGGCGTGATTCACGCTGGAAAAAATCTAAATTTGTTAAGTACAAAACCAGAGATGGTAAAACTGTGAAAAGCAGCTTCATGGGAGCAGCCGCTGTTGCAGCAGAAAACTGCGATTTTGATTCAGCTATGAAATACCTTGAAACAGCAAAATTCCAAGGTGAAATGGGTTATGAACAAGGTAAGGAGCAGACATCTGCTGGACCTGTATTGAATTAAATTTCAAATACACAAAGCTTGTACATAAAGGCCGGTTTTTAACCGGCTTTTTTGTGCTCAAAACCCTTTTTTATAAAAGGCTATATTTCTGGATTTATTTGATCAACACAATTACATTATTCATACCATTGTAGTTTTGCCATAATCAAATCGAGGTCATCAGCTTGTGGTCATCATGGAAAAATGGATAGTCGGATTAACCTTCTCTGCAATAGCATTTGGAACAGCTGCTGAAATTGCTCTAGTTTACTAATATGGTCTATTAACCAGGTTTACTAATCTGGTTTTTTAACTATAAACCTGCCGGAAGTTTCTCCCAAACTCACCTTTTAGCCTCGCCGAGGTTATGCTTAGCCGGCCTGGTCATAAACACAAAAAAAACCTCGAATCAGGGGGCTGAATCGAGGTTATAGCTTGGAGATGTACTCCTCCTGCTTCCGGTTCCATGTCACTTTGCTTCCTGCTTCCATTTGCGACACATCAATAATATAAAATAGAAAAAGGAAATCTGTAGGAAAAATCTGAAAATTTTATTTTTTGGTCTTTCCTGCAGGCAAAATCAAATCTATTTCACCTTTTTCAGAAAATGAAATTCCAAATGAATCGTTATCGGTATAAACACGACCATGCAGTTCATACTCCAGTGGCTTGCTTTGAAGCTCCTGAATGGAGTTCAATTGACGTATCAGGCCGAACAAGGTGCTGGTAAGGTTAATCGACATAACACCTTCAGACAGCGCCGGTATTGATATTTTCTGATTGCTGACGCCAGATGCAAAATCCTTATCATTTAGTGATAAATCATAACTCAGCCCATTAATATTCAGTGCAGACTGACTTCTGTTTTGTATGCGGATAGTCGCTTCAAAGCGCTGCTCAAATAGTGTTGACTCGAGCATTTTCAGGTTAGATAAATTAGCCCGAATGGTGTCCTTTCTGGGTTGAAGACCTGCACAAGCAGTAAGATAGATGAGTAATGACAATATAAATACTGTCTTAAACATTCGTTCAAGTTGACCTTTTCTGATCATGGTAATCTCGATGTCTGAATAATTTATAACTATAACCCACTTTACCGCCTACCGCTTTCATCGGCTGAACTTCCCTGTTTAGAATCACTCACAATACCGTATTAATGCCGAATCAAAAGACACGCTAATTTATGACCCGACATAACAATTCAGCCCTCGAACTTGTCCTGCAATGGCAGAGTGAAATTTCGCACCATACTGATCGAATTTATATACCGGTGTACGATCCTGCCGATCTGAATCTGTCAGGCCATTTAAAACACTGCCTGAATATCACATCTGTAACGGGGAAAGAGAAAGAGCCTCTGAATCCCGAACCTTGCAACTTTTTCGAGTATGACCCTGAACTGCAGGTTCAGGTGCCTTTAAAGGCAATCAAGCCAATCGGTCCTACCGGTTTTCGCGTGATGCCCCGTGTTGGCCGTTTTTATCCTCGCCTGGTTATCGCAGGTTACCTGGGAATCAACTCTCATGATCGTCAGCCTATGCGCGTGATAAAGACAGATGCCAACTCATTTACGGTTGATTTAAACCACCCTTTATCAGGCCTGGAAGTAAACACCGGTGCCCGTCTTGTTGAAATTCAAGATATGGAGGTGGGTATAAGTCATGGCGAAACGCAAAGGCCGATAGACCCTTTTACAATCGCATTTGGCAGTGGCATTGGCCTGCAACGAACTTACAGGCATTGTCCGGATTATTACCAGGATGACATTTTCATTCGACAGGATATGGAAGATGATGCACTGTTTTACCAGCAGGATCGCCTTGTAGCTCATATTGACCAATCTGCATCAGATGCAATTGCAGAAATTTATCGCCGATATCTTCGACCAGGTATGAAGGTACTGGACCTGATGAGCAGTATCCAATCGCATATACCAACAGACATTACTGACCTTCATGTGACGGGATTGGGAATGAACGCCAGGGAGCTATCCGCAAATCCACAACTTAATGACTCACTCGTTCATGATCTCAACTTGAATCCTGTTTTACCTTTTGACGATGATTATTTTGATATCACCATTTGCAGCCTTTCAATTGAATACCTGACAGAGCCATTGTCGATTTTACGGGAAATTGTGCGGGTAACGCGCCCGAGAGGTAAAGTGTTGATCAGCTTTTCCAACCGTTTTTTTTCAACCAAAGTCGTTGCCATCTGGCATGAACTGCATCCATTTGAGCGACTTGGATTGGTAGTAGACCTGATGCGCAAAACAGGAAAGTTCAATGAACTTAAAACTGAGTCATTGCAGGGGCAGCCACGCGCAAACGATGACATCTATTTTGAAAAGATAAAGACTGGCGACCCCGTTTTTGTTGTATCGGGGAGTGTCTATGACACTTGTATTTGAACCATGTAATTGAGCGTACTCGTCACCATTTCACCTATAAAACTTCCGGTTACAGGCATTGTATCGCGAGCGTGAGCCGCTGCGGCAATCGTCACATGTGTATCTGCTATTGCCATACCATGTGTCGGGTCATATCCAATCCATCCTGCACCGGGTAAATATACTTCCGGCCATGCATGTAAATGTCGCCGTTCACTTTTTAAGTCACCTTTCTGATAACCACTGGCAAACCGGGCAGCTATACCTTGAGAACGGCAAGAATCGATAAATAATACTGCCAGATCTCTACAGGCACCATGACGAGTCTGCAAAGTATGACCCGGGGTTTGTGGAATACCGGATTCCCTGTGTATATGAATGAAATCTTCGAATAATTTCTGACTGAGGGTATTTAGGAAACCCAAGGTATTGTTATTAACAGAACGGCTGATTTCCTTAGCGAAAGAAAATACAGCATTATCTGGTGAGATGCGTTCAAGATAGCCTTGTGTAAAGATAAAGTCTTCAACATGATTTATTGGTAAAAATTCCGCTTCAGATGCCAGGATAAAATCAAAAGCATTCTTTCGTAGCGTTTCAACCTCCATGTTCAGTTGAATATTAAAATGGTTTGTTTCACCCTCAAACCATACCTGAATAACCCGGTTTCCTTCTAAGTCCAGGTGGTCATTGCGTCCATGTGGTATTGGGTCAATATTAAGCTGGAAATTGATAACTCTCTGTGAGCCATCATCTCTTGGGTAAAAACGCAAATCCTGGGGACTTAATTTAACTAATTGCGAATACTGATAATTAGTAGTGTGTTGTATTTTGAATTTCATAGATAAAATTGAATTACAGAATTTTGCATCCAAATTCCCGTTTCATTATTCCCAGTTCATCTTTCCTGGTTCATCTTGCTATGTGCTCGACACTGACAGTCTGTGATATTGGATAGGTAACTGGGCCAAATTGATTAAATATAGCCACATCAGCAGCATCGCGACCATAACCGACTGCGACATACCCTTTTTTTAATTCAGTTTGTGTCGGATCAAATGTATACCAGCGTCCCCCAACAAACACTTCAAACCAGGCATGCAGGTCCATCGGTTCCAGTTGATATAGGTAACCAACCACCATTCTTGCTGGAATACTGAGACTGCGACTCAAAGCAATCCCAAGATGCGCCAAATCTCTGCAGACACCAAATTTTCTCATGTTAACCTCTGCCGCAGAGACAGGCGTTTCGCTGCTGCCAGGAATGAAATCAATGTTTTCTCGCAACCAGAAAACGATAGCAACGATTTGATCGTATCCAGGTGCCTGACCAATGGTTATTTCACTCGCCATTTCATGAAAACGATCTGATTCGCAGTATCGACTAGGTAAAAGATAACTTAGTACCCCATCCGGAAGATTCTGAATCTCAATAAATGGCGCCCCATACTTTTTATCGATATGATCTGCTGTCATAACTTCTGCGCTGGTATAAACATTAAAGACACCTGAAGGAGCTGTCAGTCGTTGACAGAGATTACCGTATTCATCTGTAAACTCATGAACAGGCACACTGGGTTCTAACCTGTATTCCTCTCGAGATATCCATTGCTGGGCACCACTTCGTGGCCGCAACATGAGCACAAATGGCGTTGGTGATGAAATATTAAATGAGAGATCACAGACTGTGCGTAACCACATACGGCAAATTCATCAAGCGGGCTAATAAAAATATAGTTTACCATTTTTAAGTTAGAACACAGCCTTTCATCCAGATCCAGAAATGTGGCCACTTGTAAATTAGAGACTCTACGCCTTAAATGATAAGTTTAATTGATAAGCTATTTTATAAAGATCGGAGTATCTTTATCTGATCATCAGCTTAACATGCATAACTTGAATAAAACTTCATAACAACAATCCAATAAAACAGTTTTACCTAGTTAAAAAGTTATGCAGTCTATCGTGCTGCCTTAAAGGTAATGACCAGAACACAATTATATGAACAGACTTGCTACTCAATTTAAGACTTTCCCTATTTATGAAAAAAGGCATTTAGACATTGATATTAGCTACTTGTCTGAAACCAAATGCGCTGATTCATCACCTTTGGTTTTACGCCGAAGTTACTCCCTCGCAAAAGTTGAAACTGCAGATAATCCTGTTGGAAATGATGATGAAGAGTGGTATCGATATGTGCTTGTTCGCGGCTCATCAGAAATTACTGGTTATCACCGTGGAACCCTAAAAGAAGTCACAAAATATGCTAATGAATGTGCATGGTCGATTAATGAACGGAATCGTTTTACAAAACCAAAATCTCCGAACCAAAAGGCGAAGTCTAAATAGTTCGCAGTCTTCTCATTAAATCGACAGATTTCAGAAGACCAATACCCTGTCTCTGATAATTTTTGCATTTATTATTAATAACGCTTTTTGCCGCGTTTTTTGATGTCGCGTTCTTGCATTACACGGATAAAACTTTCATCTAACAGGGTGTTATTTAGAGCTGTCATAGCGTTACGTGCTTCATGACCTTCCATTGAAATACTGGCAAAGCCTTTGCAATCTCCCGTGTAAAGGTCTTTTACAAGTTTAAGAGAACGTACGACACCATATTCGGAAAAAACCTCTGTAAGGCTTTCTTCCGTTGTAGATTTAGCTAATCCACGAACAGATAGAGTAATCAATGCTAATCATCCAGAGATGGGATATGTTTAGATAGAAGAAAAATTCTATGAGGTAAACAGGAATGTACAGTTTTTACTGCACATTCCTATATTTATTATATGGCGGTGATATCTTCGGCTTGAGGACCTTTGGCGCCATCGGTCACAGTAAATTCTACTTTTTGACCTTCTTTCAAAGTTTTAAATCCATCGCCATTAATTGCTCTAAAATGAGCAAATACGTCGCTGCCAGATTCACGTTCAATAAAACCAAAACCTTTTGCTTCATTGAACCATTTAACTGTACCTTGAGTTTTAGACATAATCGTTTCCTTAAATTTTCAGATGTATGGAAGCCTTATTCAGGCAATAAAGATGAAATGTGTTGCTTTATACTTATGAAAACCAGAACGAGGTACAAAAGGTAGGACTTCGTGAAACTGTGCACAAATAGATAGGTCGCACTTCAAACTTTCACTACTCTATTGCTTATAGAAGCAAAAGTCAAAGCAAAATGTCAGCT
>CALAZS010000181.1 GCA_937926265.1 uncultured Gammaproteobacteria bacterium | reverse complement strand
GTGTAGAAAAGAAGACTAAATTACGTTCACAAATATTAATCAAACGAAATCGAGGTCTGTGGTTTTTGGTCGATATGTAAAGTAAAAATATCGGGTCGAGAGTAATGTCCTGCAACATCAAATCCACGACGCGAAACAGCAACCTCTTCTATATCGATTTCAGCGTATATATTTTCTTGGGTGTTATGAAACGGACCTGAAACAATTTCGCCTCTAGGAGATATGATCGAAGAATCACCTGGGTTAATCCATTCCTCAGACTCAGGATAAAGGTTCTTCTTTTCAGGAAAGTCAGTAGGTATGTCTTTGTTGTGTAAAGCGACACCTGAGCTAATAACCCAGCAACACCCTTCTCGGGCAATATGTTGCATTGTGCCAGTCCAGGCTTCACCACTGTCATAAGTTGGCGCAATATAAATATCAACCCCTTGGGCATAGAGTGCATATCGGGCTAATGGCATATAGTTTTCCCAACAAATCAAAGTGCCTATTCTTCCAATTGGAGTGTCGATTACTTTTAAGCCTGAAGCATCACCAAAACCCCAAACCATCTTTTCAGGATTAGTTGGCATCAACTTACGATGTCTATTGAGTAAAGCGCCATTCTGACCTATAACAACAACGGTATTGTAAAGAGTAGATCGACTTAACTGTCCATCACGCTCATGTATGCCGGCTACTACCGTAACATTATATTTTTTTGCCGCCTCCCTAATAGGTTTAAGATCATCGGTTTCCAGGTTTACAGAGTTATCCAGTAAGCGGTGGTGAATATCTTCTGTAGTGCCCCAGTCACCACCCGGACGAAGTCGCCATATCCATGCTGGATATCCTGGAAAAAAAGCTTCTGGGAATATTATCAGTTGAGCGCCATTTTCAGCTGCATCTGAAATGATATTTAGTGATTTTTCTATAGTGCCCGGTAAATCAAGAATTACAGGTGATTGCTGAATAACGGCTAATTTCATCTCAAGTTCCTTTTAGGGTTTAAGAACGCTTTTTATAACAGGCAAAAAAGTGAGGGACCGGAGGAGACTGATTATCATCGTAAGCTTCGAAAGCGATTTCATCCAAATTGCCTGTTTGTAAAAAACCGTCAATTTCATCTCGATCTAGAGGTAAAGGAATAGCATCCTCAAGTTCACCTTTATTGCGGCTACGACATGACACCAGAAGATAACCAGATGCTGTGAGTAAGGAAATCATCGCGTTTCTCGCCTCACTACGATAATTGCCCGGTAGAACTTGAATTGTGTTGCATTCAAATACCAGATCAAAGTTTTCTTTCCATCTATGGGGATAGTTAAACAAGTCAGCTACTAAATAATTTACTTTGGAATCAGGGTATCGCCGTGAACATAAATCAATAGCAGCAGGAGAAATATCAAATGCTGTTACAGCATATCCATGTTCAGATAATGCCTCTGCATCATCACCAACTCCACAGCCGATAACAATCGCTTTCTTTGTATCCGGGTTACGCTCATCTTCTTTAATCCAACTTATTAGGTAGGGGTTAGGCTTGAGGTCAGCCCAAAATACTTTTTCATGATCACCTTGGGCTCCCTTGTACAGCGGCTCGAACCATCCAAGTGGATCGTCACTATCTTGATAGGATTTGACCCAGTCTTTGTAAGTTAACGGGTCATAGATATAAATTGCATCATTTTTATCATTCATGTTTGAAAAGTTTAGACCATGGACATTAAAAATGTGATTTATGGTAATACTATTCCATAGACTTTCCCCTACCAAGTTCGCAAGTTTCTCTCCTTTTTTTCGCCACACTGTTCGCCAGCTGAACTTCGCCTTCTATGCACTACAGAAAAACCGTATAATTTCTTTAACTTATTCAGATAACAGGATTTGGCTGAGGGATGTTCAAAATCCCCCGCCCTTAAAAGCGTGCCGGTTCGAGTCCGGCCCTCGGTACCATATAAATCAAAGGCTTACGTCAAATTCTGATGTGGGCCTTTTTTTATGTTTTAGCGCAAAGGATTGGAAGTCCCCTGCCCTTGTCATAGACGTAATATCCGTTGGGGATCCTTGAGATAAAGCATTCAAAATTGATCTCGCCAGTCAATCCCCACACGTCCTCTCTGGCCAATTCTGCACACCTCTGGGGAGACCATCACTGCGCCATTGTATAGGTATAGTTTTGGGGGATTTTGGCGGAGAGTGAAAAACTCGAGGTGGCTGATACGCTGGAATATAACTTTCCCAACGCTTACCATCATTATTTTTACCAATAAGCTTATTTCAGTGTTTGTATGAAAAAAATTGGCCGGAACGATCCATGCCCATGCGGTAGTGTTATAAATTCCGGATAATAACCATACTAATCATCTGGGCAAATAAAAGCAGCGTTTATGTTTTTATTTGTCTAAATTCATCAAAATTATTATGCTACATCGGAAATAATAATAACCAATTCGACAACTTATCCATTTTTAAAACCAACTCCTGGATACCAATAATGAACAAATTATTACTGAGTATATCTGTTTCATTTTTTCTTATTAATTCGCATACATGGGCAGCGGACAAACCGAATATTCTAGTCATCTTCACCGATGATGTTGGTATATCAAACGTTGGTGCGTATCATCAGGGCTTGATGAGTTCCAGGACACCCAATATAGATTCTCTTGCCGAAGAAGGGATGCGATTTACGGATTACTATGCTCAACCATCCTGTACGGCCGGACGATCTGCGTTCCTGACTGGACAATTTCCGGTAAGAACAGGTATGCATACAGTCGGTTTGCCAGGCAGTAACAAGGGACTGACGCCTGACACGCCGACATTACCTGAATTGCTCAAATTACAGGGTTATACAACGGGGCAGTTTGGTAAAAATCACCTCGGTGATCGTGATGAATTTTTACCGACGATGCATGGCTTTGACGAGTTCTGGGGCTGGTTATATCACCTTAATGCGATGGAATACGTCGAAGATCCTGACTGGCCCAAAGATGACCCGAAAGCAGAGCAATTCGCTCCACGCAACGTCATACATGCCTGGTCATCAGGTGATGGCAAACAGAAAATCGTTGATGACGGACCGTTGCCAATAGAACGTATGAAAACCGTTGATGATGAAGTCAATAAACACACCATTAATTTCATCACTAAGGCTGTCAAAGAAGATAAACCATTCTTTGCCTGGTACTGCCCATCAAGAGCGCATGTGTGGACGCATTTATCTGACAAATACAAAGCCATGCTGGGTAAAGATGGCATGGGTCTGCAGGAGGTTGTAATGAAAGACCTCGATGACCATGTTGGAGAAATCCTTGCAACGCTTAAAGAACTCGGCGTGGATGACAATACCATCGTTGTTTTCACTACCGACAATGGTCCTGAAATCATGACCTGGCCAGATGGTGGTATGACACCTTTCCGCGGAGAAAAAGGAACGACCTGGGAAGGTGGTGTACGTTCTCCAATGATTGTTAAGTGGCCAGGTAAAATTAAACCCGGACAAGTCAACAATGGTCTGTTTGATGGTATGGACTGGTTACCAACACTGGTTGCAGCTGCAGGTGGCCCAGAAGACGTTAAGAAAAAAATGTTAACTGGTTATGAAGGTCATAAAGCACACCTGGATGGTTACAATCAGCTTGATCTATTAACCAACAACGCACCTTCGGCACGCAATGAGATTATTTATTACGAGCGTGACCAGTTGCAGGCTGTTCGTTATGGTAACTGGAAAGCCCATTTTGTCGTTCAGCCGCATGGTTGGAGTGGACCCAAGGAAGTGTTAAACGCACCTTTACTGTTCAACCTGCGTCAGGACCCTTTTGAACGTGCAGATGAAGAGTCAGGCATGTACGTGCAGTGGATGGGTAAAAAAATGTGGGCATTTGGTCCTGCCCAGGCTGTAGTAAAACAACATCTCGCAACCCTGGAAGAATGGCCGCCAAAATCACCTGTCTCCAATGCTCATGAAGTTAAGCGTGGCATGGAAGTTAATGAAAGCGGGCGATAGGAAAAACATTCCATGGACGGAATGTTTTTTAGTCACTTGTCACGACGTGTATTGAGTTTAATGGCATTAAAATTTCGTTTCAGTGTTTTTTTTATTTTCCTGATTTTTAGTCCATTTTCTATTGCTGATGATTACGCAAATCTGGATAAGATGTTATCCAGTGTGCAAAACAATATAGAATCTCGATTAGACAGCATCATTATAAAACATTCCAGGCTGGCAAAACTGGATGGTGAAGAGCTATCGCCATCCACATTATTTATTTATTCTGACCCGGTCATTAATACAGCCATCTTGCAGCAAAACCCGCTTATTGGACTTGATCTTCCTTACAGGGTTTTATTTTACCACGATGCATCGGGCGCTGATGCAGTCACTGCTACGACATCTCATTTTATTCAAAAACGTTATGAGTTTAATGATTCAGTGTTACTTGATGAATTTGATCATAATCTAAACGCTGTTTTGGGAAACATAAATCCTGAATCAATCAAATCATTAAACACAAAAGAGCTGAAACATCATTACGGTATGCTCGAATTTCAATCCCGTTATGATTTTAATACCACGCTGGAACGTTTCAAAGCAGAAATTCTGGGTAACAACAGCGATACAGAATGGTTTGGTGAGATTGACTACACTCTGGATGCCGCCAGATTGGGTGTGACTTTGCCTCGAATGAAATTGTTATTGTTTGGAGCCCCCGTGCCCGGTGCAAAAGCCATGAGAGATTATAAAAAGCTAGGGCTAGATGCTTTTTGTCAGAAGGTGCTGCTTATTGAGAAAAATGGTGTGGTCAGTTTGTATTCAAATGACCTGGTTGATATGGCCAGACTTCATTATGGCAAAACGAAACCACCTCATCGTGTGATAAATTTCAGGCTCAATCAGGCTTATTCAAAAATAGTAAAATAAAATAAATTTCCCGAATTAAATACTGAATGTCCTGGATTTATTGTTATAAATACCGGCTAATATACTGGGCTAAAAATCAAGGGTTATATGCCTTTATTTGCCTAAGTTTCCGCTCATTAATTTTCGAACTGTTGTAATACATATTTTTATTAACCATTTCAGAAGCTTAGTACCTATGAGAAGGTGCTTTGCTTCCAAAGTCCCTAATTATTAATAAATTCTGTCGTATAGGCTGACTGGGTCTACTCAGTCAGTTTAATTATCTCAATGCCGGCTTTATACACCTTTCAGCCCGATGAGCATTTAGAAATTACCTCAATAATCTGTCAGCTTTATAGAACCTCATCCAGCTTACCTTGAACGTCGTTTTTTCAGATATCTGCCACCCTACCCCTCCCCCTAACTCACATTCACTGATGCCTAGGGGTGGAGGGGGTAGCGATTTTCCAAAAACTTTAAGGTATGCGATCAGATTTTTTAATCATCATCCCCAAAAACAAGCATATTCATCTTTATCAATCACATTGAGACATTCTTCCAATGTTTTTCCTGATGGAAAAGGCTCATATCCATGCCATTTCATATCAGCTCTTTGCCAGAATAATTTCCAAATTTTCTTAGATTTAACATAAGTAATTTTTGCAATTGGGCTTTCAATTTGATCAGAAGGATCATTCCAATAAGGTCGTAATTCATATATTTCAATACTCTGACCTTTGAAGGTATATGCATGATCTAATTGATCACGTATTTCTATAGATGGTCGATGCTTTTCAATGAAGGCATCCATGATTTTCTGGATACGTTTTTCTTCGAATTCACTGACTGCCATTAGACGTCTTCCCAATCAGTCTCGCCATCATCCATGTAAGGAATACCGCAGGCAGTCGTTTCCACCCTACCCAGTTCCTCGACTTTCTTTCGGAGTTCATCTGCCAGGACTGAGGCAGTGGTGACTGATTGAGCTGTCTCGCCTGAATAGGGCAAGCAGGTTTCTTCAATTTCGACCTGGCCGTCTTCTGTGTCTTTGAGTGTTATCGTAATTTCCATAATATGTAGATCAACGCGTTTTTAATTCATTCAAACAATCAATAATTTCATCGGAAAGAATATAGAACTTAGCCTCAAGGCTAACCGCCTTTTGGTCTTCACCTTGTTTAAATAAAGACATAATTTTCCCTGCTATCTGATGAAATTCTTTATGAATCTCAACAAGTGTTTCAAAAACTGAGTCTTGGGAATATGGCTCAGACTCTTTCGAATAAATCCACTGCCCTAGCTCACAATGATGGTCATCAGAAATTAGTGCGGGGATGGCAAAGTCTTTTGCACTTTTATTGAAAAGAGACTCAACCATAGATCTCCAAAGCTGGTGTCGTTCGATTTCTTTATCAAAATCCATAAGCGTTCTTCACATAGTCATTCCTGCTTAACAACCAATCTATAGCATTTTTTTATATATATCAATGGGTTGCGAAAATATCGGTATCTTAAATGATAATCAATATCATAGGAGATATTAAATTGATTCAGGTAAAAAATAGAATTGACCTATCTGCAGGCTGAGAAAATACTACTTTACTCAATATGCTTCGCCTACAGAAGTCATAAGTCTCAGATGTATATCAGCCGGCATGAAGATAACCTGAATAAAGACTTTAAGATAATTCAACCTGAAGCATAAACAGTTACCGTATTTCTTAACGCAAAGTCTCTGGCTCAGACTGCCCCACTCTGTGACGTTTAGTGGTGAGGCATGGCCATGGGCATGGCGTGGGGAGATTTTCTGAAACAGTGAATCTGTGCGTAACGGGTAAGTGGCAGTCTGGGAAAGGTTCATTTTCTCTCCCAGACGAAATTCAGTCGATTATTTGGATTTCTTTTCCTTTTTCTCTTTCTTAGCTTTTTTCTCTTTCTTTTCTTTCTCGTCCATTAGCTCAGCTTCGACATCCTTTTCTTTCTTTTCCTTGGTTCCTGCATAAGCCTTACCTTTTTCCATGCCCATTTCACTTACATGATCATCTCGCATACCACCGGCTTTGCTTTCTTTATCTTTCTTGGCTAAAACGGGCATTGATAAGAATAGAACCATGAAAAATATGATGAGTTTTTGCATATTGAGCTCCTTAACTATTGATAGCTAATTTTTCAATATAGCATTAAATCGTCATTGAATATGGATCCGAACATCCTTTTGTCGAATGTTCCACCAATTAACCTTGTAAATTATCAACTTAAGTCTTATTGACAATTCTCAATCATTTCCTATAATGTATATACAGAAGATATGCTTATTTAGGAGCAATGAAATGAGTTATCGTTGTGCCAAAGACCTATTGCTGCAAAAGCCAGCTAAAATGGATTTCAATCTAATGGCTATTGAAGCCGCTGTTATTTTGATAATTGCTTTAGTATTGGTGTAGAAAATATTCCCGTAAGAAACTAATAGCCTTTTTTCCTGAGGCTTTTAGATGTACCCCGTTGTGGCTTGCTACTTCGGGGTTTCTTTTTTCTTGAATGGTTAGAATTGGGCTTTTCCAAGAAAGCTGTCATTCAAGCAGTCTGGATGTGTTTTTCTACAAAGCGGTCAGACAGCAGCAAAATTGTGTTTTTACACGGCCTGGTAGAAAAACAGAAGTTAAGAATTAATTTTCTCAGGCTGCAAGCAGGTAAATTGCAGACAGGGATTAGTTATATTCGTAGAGTTTATTGGCGAATTATTCTGACGCAGCCACTTGGCGTTTCCAATTAAGTTTCTTTTCAATTGAGGAAATGATCATTCCTGCAATATCTTTTCCAGTTGCACCCTCAATGCCTTCAAGCCCTGGTGAAGAATTAACTTCTAGCAATAGTGGTCCTTTTTTTGAACGAATAATATCCACACCAGCTACTTCGAGGCCTAGTGTTTTTGCTGCTTTGACAGCTAAGGCCCTTTCTTTAGGAGTGATTTTAATTATAGATGCAGTACCGCCTTGATGAATGTTTGCTCTAAATTCACCAGGAGCAGCTTCTCGTTGGATTGCAGCAACGACTTTTCCACCAATTACAAAGCATCTTAAATCTTTACCATCAGCCTCTTTGACAAACTCTTGAACGAGCAAATTCGCTCTCAGAGATTTAAATGCATTGATAACAGATTCTGCAGCTTTTTTGGTTTCAGCCAGAACAACTCCCTTTCCTTGAGTTCCTTCCAAAAGTTTCACTATGAGTGGGGCGCCATCGACCATTTCAATTAGGTCGTTAGTGTCCATTGGTGAGTTAGCAAATCCAGTAGTTGGTATTGATACACCACTTTTGAGTAACAACTGTAAAGAAAATAATTTATCTCTTGATTGTGCAATCGCTGATGAAGAGTTCACAGTATAAACTTTCATGCTTTCAAACTGTCTAGCAATTGCACAGCCGTAAAACGTTGCACTCGGGCGTATTCTTGTGATGACAGCATCCAGGTCGTTAAGAATTTTCCCTCCCCTGTAATGTACCTCTGGATCTTGCGCATCTAGTTTCATATAGCATTGCTTAATATCCAGAAATACCATTTCATGGCCACGTTCATCGCCTGCTTCAAGAATTCTTTGATTGCTATACAACTCTTGATTACTGGCTAAAAGTCCAATCTTGAGGCCACTCTTCTCCTGTTTCTTTTTTCCGTAAAACTTACTGATTTCATCCGTTGATATTTCCCCAAGACAGAAACTTAAAGAAGGATCCACTAACATTTTTCCATTCATTGCTTCTCTACCAAGAAGCATCCTATAGCCCATAGAATCACGATTAGCCAGCGTTATTTCAATTTCCCAGTTTTCTTCACCAGCTTTAAGTAGGGCACCAATGACGTAGCGTGTTTCGGATACTCCACTTGAACTTTTTACAGACCGTCTATCAAGGATAGGCCTCTCACATCGGATTACTATTCGCCTGTTGTTCTGCAATGGATGGACTTCAAAACTCACCCAAGCTGCCCCATCACGCCTAAAAGTATGAATATTGAACGCGTGCATAGAAGATGTTTTTGCACCGGAATCAATTCGAGCTTTTATCGCGGGTATCCCAAGAGCAGGAAATGATAACCATTCTTCACTGCCCACAGTCATTTTTTTAGAATTAATCATCTATGATCCCCACTGCATGGTGAATATTTATAAATATTTTACGAAAGACGGTCTTGGTAATCGGTATAGCTAAATTGTTTGATTACTTCTATTGCACCATTTTCTTTTTGTATTGCTATCGTTGGATGATTCAGTCCATTGAACATAGTTGTTTTGACCATCGTATAGTGCATCATGTCTTCAAAAATTATTTTATAGCCAATTTCTAGTTTGTTATCAAAAGAGTAATCACCAATAACATCACCAGCAAGACAAGATAAGCCACCTAAACGATAGGTATGTTTCTTTTCTTCAGGTTTTCCCGCATGTCGTACATTTGGTCTGTATGGCATTTCCAAAACATCAGGCATATGATCTGTCGCCGAGGTATCCAGGATTGCAATATTAATTGAATCACGCTGAATGATATCTAAAACTGTTGAAATCAATGGGCCAGTGTCCCAGGCAATTGCAGAGCCCGGTTCAAGAACAATTTGTAAACTTGGGTGGCGTTTTCTGAAATTAGAAAGCACTCGGATTAATAAATTTAAGTTATAGCCTTTGCGAGTCATTAGGTGACCACCACCAAGGTTTAACCATTTTATTTTATCTAGTAAATGACCAAAACGCTTTTCTACAGATTCAATGAGACGTGCTGTTGAATCAGCCTCGTTTTCACAAAGCGCATGCACATGCAAACCTTCTATACCATCAGGCAGGGTTTGCAGTTCAGTATCTGGTATGCCTAGCCGGGATTGTGCGCCGCTGGGATTGTAAAGCGCTGTTGTGACCTCATTGATTTGCGGGTTAACACGCAAACCACAGGATTTACCTGCGTTTAACGCTTTGTTAGAAAACAGCTGCCACTGGCTTAATGAATTGAATGATATTCGGTCAGACAAACCCATTAAGGCATCGAATTCTTCTTCCTTGTAGGCCGGCGCATATAGATGAACATGCCCGCCAAAATGATCTTTTGCTAGCTTGGCTTCATTATATGAACTGGCTGAACAACCTTGCAGATATTTTCTGATTACCGGAAAAGCTGACCACATGGCGAAGCCTTTCAGGGCGAGAATAATCTTACAGCCACTTTCTTGCTGTACCTTATTGATCAGCTCAAGATTCTCTATAAGCCGATTTTCTTCAAGCAGGAAGCACGGAGATGGAAGTGTTCTGTACTCGCTCAATTTTCTGTCACAGGCCCTAAGTCATGGGCAGCTTATCAACATCTATGTCACAAGACACATCTTTCCATGGCAAGCCATAAGAATTCAGGTCTTCCATAAATGGATCAGGGTCGAATTGTTCCATATTCCAGACACCTGCTTGCATCCATTTATCCTCCAACATCATTTTGGCACCAATCATTGCAGGCACACCAGTTGTGTAGGAAACAGCCTGGGCATTGGTTTCCTTAAAACAGCTTTCATGGTCGCTGACATTATAGATGTAGCGCGAGACCTGTTTTCCATCTTTTTCTCCCTTGATGATACAACCGATATTTGTTTTACCTTTAGTGCGTGGTCCTAACGATGCTGGATCAGGCAATAGAGCTTTTAAAAACTGTAAAGGCACAATTTGTTGCCCCTGAAACTTAACAGGTTCAATACCATCTAGTCCAAGGTTTTGAATAACTTCCAGATGTTTTAGATAGCTTTCACCAAATGTCATCCAGAAACGCATGCGTTTTATTTCGGGCAGGTTTTTTGTCAGTGACTCCATTTCCTCGTGGTAAAGTAAGAACATTTTACGGGGTCCGATTTCAGGAAAATCAAACACACGTGAGTATTCCATTGGCTTGGTTTCCACCCAATGACCATTTTCATAATAACGACCATTTGCCGTGACTTCGCGAATATTGATTTCAGGATTGAAATTTGTTGCAAAAGGATAACCATGGTCACCTGCGTTACAGTCAAGAATGTCGACGGTGTCTATGCGATCGAAATGATGCTTCCTGGCGTAAGCTATAAAGACATTAGTCACACCCGGGTCAAAACCAGAACCCAGTAATGCCATCAAATTGGCATCTTTAAAGCGATCCTGGTATGCCCATTGCCACTTGTATTCGAACTTGGCTTCATCCAGTGGTTCGTAATTGGCTGTATCCAGGTAATGGATACCAGTTTCCAGGCAGGCATCCATAATGCTCAGGTCCTGGTAAGGCAGGGCAACATTAATCACCATCACCGGCTGAATCCGTTTGATCAACTCAACTAGTTCAGGAACATTATCAGCATCAACCTGGGCAGTATTAACTCGTTCACCGCCAATTTCAGTGGCAATTTGGTTACATTTGGATTGGGTTCTGCTGGCCAGCCAGATATCAGAAAAGACTTCAGGTAACTGGGCGCATTTATGCGTAACGACACGACCGACCCCGCCCGCGCCGATGATCAGGATTCTGCTCACTTTGAAGCCCTCATTTGTAAAAAGCGCGGCGATTTTAGACCTGAAATTCAGTTGTGTCTATTGTTTGATTAATTGGGAAAATAAAAGCGTAGACGCCTGTTGAAAACTGCAGGAAAATTGCCCACCTTTTTTTGAAATACTGTTGTCGAGTTTACAGAGATGACTAATCAATTTCTTGCATTGCCTAACGCCAAGCCTGACGAAGCAGATGTGCTGATTTTACCTGTTCCCTATGAAAAGACGGTGACCTATAACAGAGGAACTTCGGCAGGACCAAAAGCCATACTGGCTGCCAGTGAACAATTAGAGTTTTATGAAGAAGACCAACGTTGGTGTCCTTTGCAATACCTGAAGTTGGCTGTTCTTCCCGAGATTGTAGGTAATGATAATGATCAAGAGTTTCATCGGCAGTTATATGAAACCGTCAGTCATTTAAAAAAGGACACTTTATTTATCGGTATCGGTGGTGAGCATTCGATTACACCTGAGATGGTTTTTGCCCGAATGCCCGAAGGTGGTACCGTCGTACAGATTGATGCTCATGCTGATTTTCGTCCAACTTATCAAGGTTCTGTTTACAACCACGCCTGCCCGATGTATCGCATTGTCGAAAAAGGCTACAAACTGATCCAGATTGGAATTCGCTCATTGCATGCTGCCGAAGCAGAAGCCTTGCAGGCTGATGATCAAATCTCGACCTGGTTTGACCGTGAGTTACAAAATCCTGATAACTGGCAAAAGCTGCTCGAACAGTTACGAGGTTTAACAGGTGATGTCTATTTCACCATTGACCTTGACGGTTTCGACCCGGCACTGATTTCCGGAGTCGGAACACCGCAACCCGGTGGCCTGTCATGGCATCAGGGGCTTGATATTCTGGAATGCTTGACTGAAAACCCTGATATTAACCTGCGGGGAACCGACATTGTTGAACTGATTCCGGAAGAAAATTGCGTTTCTGACATGCTAGCTGCAAAGCTCGTACAGAAAATGATTTCCTACTGGGGAAAAGCAATGGGCGTTGATAAAAAACCAGCTAACGGTTCACAACAGGGAACCGATGATGAATAAAGAACAATGGTCAGTCGACAAGGCTGCTGAGGTTTACCAGATCGATGGCTGGGGAAGTGGTTACTTCAAAATTAATGACTCGGGCAACGTGGAGGCTGTTGCTGATGGTGTCAACAGTATTGATTTAAAACAACTGTGTGGACAGCTTGCTGCACAGAATATTCACCCACCTTTGCTGCTGCGTTTTTCAGACATACTTAACAGCCGCATGGAGCAGCTTTACCGTCGCTTTTCCCTGGCCTGTACTGAAGCAAGTTATGAAGGCCGTTATTACGGTGTTTATCCAATCAAGGTCAATCAACAATATCAGGTAGTTGAAGAAATTATCGAATTTGGTGGCCAATACAATTGGGGGCTTGAAGCCGGCTCCAAACCCGAATTGCATGCCACGTTGGCTATGCTGGAGGATATTGAAGGTCTGATTATCTGTAATGGCTACAAAGACCGTGAATACATTGAGCTGGCCATACTGGGGCTCAAAATGGGCAAACGGGTATTCATCGTGGTTGAAAAGCTCAATGAACTGGAACTAATCATTGATTCTGCACAGCGTCACAATATCCAGCCGTTAATAGGCCTGCGCTGTAAACTGGCGACCTGCAGTAACGGTTTATGGGATGACTCTGGCGGGGATATGTCTAAATTCGGTCTTTCAGCAACTGAAGTGCTGCAGGCCATCGACAGGCTTAAGCAAGTAAATATGTTAGAAGGCTTAAAACTGCTGCATTTCCACATCGGCAGCCAGGTCCCTCAGATACGCAACATCAAGGAAGCCATTCAGGAAGCTGCACGTTTTTTTGTTGAGATACGTAATCTAGGTGCTCCCATCGACTACATGGATGTCGGCGGGGGGCTTGGGGTGAACTATGACGGCAGTATATCCAGCAATATATCTTCTGTTGATTACACTCTGCAGGAATATGCCAATGATATTGTCTGGACCATGAAACAGGTCTGTGATGAAGAAGACCAAAGTCATCCGCATATTATTTCTGAATCAGGACGGGCGCTTGTAGCTCATCATGCCATACTGATTGTGGATGTTCTGGGTGTAACTACGCCTACCGAGATAAAACTTTCAAAATCTCCTGATAAAGACAGTATTGTACAGTTACATCGCTTATGGCAAACCTATAAAGAACTGGACAATATCTCACCTAGAGAAGCATTGCATGATGCGATAGCTTTGCGTGAAGACATATACAAACTGTTCAGTCTTGGTCATGCCAGTTTACATGACAGGGCCTCGGCTGATGACCTTTACTGGCGCGTTGTTTTAAAGGCAATGCAACATCTGGATAAAGATGAACTAGAACAAAGCTTCCCTAAACTCAGCCTGCAGATCTCCGATCGCTATTTCTGTAACTTTTCTGTATTCCAATCTTTGCCGGATTCTTGGGCGATCAACCAGGTTTTTCCTGTTATGCCCATTCAGCGATTACATGAACAGCCTGACAGGAATGGTTTCCTTGTTGATATTACCTGTGATTCCGACGGTAAACTGCAACGATTTCCTCTAGCAAACGGGATCAGCGACACTCTGCCGATGCATTCAGTTTCATCAGACGAAGACTACCTACTTGGTATTTTCTTAACCGGTGCTTACCAGGAAATACTGGGTGATTTACATAACCTATTTGGCGATACTCACGCTGTACATATTAGGCTTGATGGAGACAGTTATGAGGTAGAGCAAATTGTGGAAGGCGAATCTGTTGCCGATGTTTTGGATTATGTTCAATTTCATGAAACGGTATTGATTGACAGGATGCGACGTCAGATTCAACAGGCAAGAAATGAACAAAGACTTACTGCTAAAGAATCCAACGCTTTTCTGCGTTTTTATCAGCTTGGATTAAAGGGTTATACATATCTAGAAGAGGACGTCCCATTACCATAATTGTCAGCTAATCAGAAAAATGACTGCAAT
>CALAZS010000180.1 GCA_937926265.1 uncultured Gammaproteobacteria bacterium | reverse complement strand
TTACCGCGCACTCCAGGTGACCTGATCCAGATTGTTACAAATCGAATAAACAAACAACTAGGGCAGGTTCTGACCTCAGAAGACCTGGTTGAAAAAGTAAAAATTGAAACCTGGTATTATGACGGCAACTCATCAATTGACGATATGCGTGCCAAAATCAATAATTTAATGGATGCTGAGCTGGAACTCGAAGAAAAATCGAACTGACTAGATTAATCTAGCTGAGCTTCATAACGAGCGCCTCAGGATCAACGTCTGAGTTACCTGCTACTTCGTCCGAGTAGTACCAGCGTATGGCTGCCTTGACAAAAGGCAGTTGCCTTTTCTTTAACAATACCCCCTGCTCAGTGGATTGGCTAAATTTTATGGCAAGGTCTTTGAGTGTCTGGTTGGTAGCCTGGGCACACTCTGATCCACCAGGTGGATAGGCAGCATCCGCATACACCCGGATTGAAGTGGCAATCAAGCCAACTGTTTCAGCATCGAGTAAAAAGGGTTCTAACTTTTTAGATTTCATTTTAAATAATCCTGATATGCGCCCTAAAGGCGTTTACCTATAAACGTTTCCCGGCCAGCGTAGGCACTTTATCGGTTCTGGTTTCGAGTTTCAGGTAACTCAGCAACCTGACACTGCCTGCTGCGTGCAGTGTTTCATGCACTTTTGACACCGCCTCAAGGACAACATTCAACTCCCCTTCAAGATTGGTGCCCGAAGCATGCGTTTCCATTTTCAGGGGATAATTACCCAGCACATCCATGACCTGCATCACCTCTTTTCGAACCGAGACACCACTACCAAGCGGTATCACCTGTAATTCTGCTGTAGCCTGCATAACCTATATCCTGAATCGCCGATTTGAATAAACCCAATTGGTTAAGATAACGAAACCTTGTAAAACTTTTGTTAGAAAGCTTAATTAAACTCTTGATATTAATAAACTCTTAATATATGTTTTTAATATTGGTGTAACAATAAAGGTTTTAGCTGTAGTGATAGCTAACTTGATAATAAAAAACCCAATTTCAATCAAAGCCATTTTATTACTGGTCAGTCTCTTTTTCGCTTCAACAAACATCGCTATTGCCAACGACTCTACCGGGCAGGCAATTCAACAACAGGTTGAGTCTGCAAATGATTGCGAGGTGCTGGCAAAAGCAGCTGAAATCACCAGTGTTGATGCAGAAGATGTCTTCAGCAAATGCATTGCCAGGCGGGCAATAACTATCGCCATGCTGGTAAAATATGGTGTTGGCCAGACTGGACAGATTAACGCTTTCGATAAAATTCAGGCCTATAGCTACCTGCTTGAATCCTCTAACCCGATGGTTCAGAGTGAAGCTGAAAAATTCTCTACGGCTGCCGGCTCCAGGTAACAAAATCAGTTTCAGCTTTTGTATTAAGTGCCTAAAAAAAGAAAAAAAACGCTCTGGCTTTGGCCGTACCTGTCCAAAACAATTCTCGCCATAGCGATTTTGATGCTGTTGATGAACTGCGCCACAACGCCACCATCCCGCCCTGATAACGCCTGTCTTATTTTTTCTGAAAAACCTGACTGGTATAGCGCTTCACTGGATTCAAAAAAGAAATATGGCTTACCGCTGCATGTTCAGCTTGCGATTATGCGCCAGGAATCAAGTTTCAAACATGATGCAGCACCTCCCAGGGAAACATTTCTGGGTATTCCGATGTGGTGGCGCCAGTCAAGCGCCTACGGTTATGCACAGGCAAAGGATTCAACCTGGGACTGGTACATCGATAAAACCGGCAACTGGGGAGCCGACCGCGATGATTATGCGGATGCGGTTGATTTCATGGGCTGGTATACATCCGTATCCCAACAAACACTTGGCATATCAAAATGGGATACCTATAACCAGTACCTTGCATACCATGAAGGACATGGAGGCTGGAAAAAGAAAACCTATCTAAAAAAACAATGGCTAATGAAAGTAGCCAGAAAAGTCGATCAAAATGCTAAACGTTATGCCAGTCAGCTGAAAAAATGTGAGAACGACCTCGCCACACCATCATGGTGGTGGCCTTTTTAATCATGACTGACAATAGCAGTGACAGTCGAAATAATATTCGAACGCCATTTCGTGCCGGCGTGAAAATAACACACCCTGACCTCGGTGAACTGTTTTTAAAAACTCGTGACATGTCGAATAGTGGTGTCTTTTTAAACTTTGAGGAAAACAGCAGAATCAAAATTGGCGACATTGTTACCATACAGTCAACCGATATTGAAGATGCACCGGTGATAGAAGCTGAAATTGTACGCATTGAGAAAGGCGGATTTGCTGTTTACTACCTGGTTGATTAGCGTTTAATGTCTAAATCCATTCGACTGTTTTTTGCGCTATGGCCGAACCCCGAAGTCCGGACACAATTAATACAGTTGGCTAATGGCATACAGCATGACAGGAATGCACGGTTAACCCGAAAATCAAACTTACATGTGACCTTACATTTTATTGGTAATACATCGACTGAACTGCTTCCCTGTTATATTGAGCAGGCATCAACGCTTAAATTTCAACCCTTTAGTTTCACGCTTGGTCAGTTGGGGTATTTCAAAAAACCGAAAATACTCTGGATCGGCCCTGATCAGGCGCCAACCCAACTTTACTCACTTCATGAACAACTGGGAATAGCTTTAAATCGCTGCAATTATGAACCTGAGGCACGTCAATACAGACCCCATGTAACGTTATTTCGAAAGGCAAACCCAATTGAAAACCATAATGGCAAACTAGAAGCTCCAGAAATATCATGGACTGTCGAACACTTTTCCTTGATTAAATCCGAGCCTGCTGAAAATGGTGTAATTTACACCGAAATTGAACGTTTCAAAGGCGCTTAAAGCGCAAATAATAATTGGTTTTCATAAAATCCTGATCTTCCACCAGTTCGAAACCTTCCGACTCCACTTCCTTAATCACAGTATTTTTATCAGCACGTGTGTGTGACATTACCCAGTTAGAACTGAAGCCTTTGATTTTTCGGAAATCGATAATCACCATCGAGCCTTCTGGTCGTAAAGCCTGATGGATTGAACGCAGCATGGAAACTGGATATTCAAAATGATGATAGGTATCACAGATGAAAGCCATGTCTATTGATTCAGGCTCAAGTAACGTATCTTTAGATGTGTTTACGATGCCGATAACGTTTTCAACATTTGCGGCCTTGGTCTGCTGCATAATGCCCTCAATAAAGTTTTCAGCAATATCAACGGCATAAACTTTACCTTCAGGTCCGGTTTCACTTGAAAATGCCCTGGTATACAAGCCTGTTCCTGCACCAATATCCGCAATATCCATCCCGGGTTGAATATTAAGGGCCTCCATTACCGCTTTACGCTGGTCAAATACTTCCCTCCCCGGTCTCTCGAACATTCTTACCCATTGCTGGTAATCCGGATCAGCCAGGTAGTGATCATTAATACCCGGGTTTACGTTAATCTCTTCAGCAAATGCGCTTACAGAAAACGTGATCACCGTAAAAAGCATGCTCAATACAAAAAGCATCCGGAGAATGTGAGAGGCAGAATGTTTTTTTGAATTTTGCATAATGAACCCCGCTAAGTTGTCTTATACTTGATTAAACCCTGCTGAATATTGAAATGCCATGAAAACTTTCTTTCTGATAGTATTTATTTTTTTCTCGCCAATCCTGTCTGCCCAACAGGTCATTGAGGTCATCGAATTAAAGTCCCAGCTACCTGAAAACATTGTACCGGTGATAAAACCGCTACTTGGAAGCCGTGGCACTGCAACCAGTATGAATAATCGCCTGATTCTTAAAGTTGAGGCTGATCAACTGAATGAAATTCGCCGACTGGTAGACCAGCTTGACCGCCCACCACAACGACTGCTGATTGAAGTCAGCCATGAAGGAGGCGTTCAAGGTCAACAGTCAGACTTTGATGTAAAAGGCAGGATAAGTACAACCGGAAATAATCAGGTTAATGTACAAATCAAGGAACGTTCAACACGAGGCCAGTTTGATGCCAACCAGATGGTCCAGGCAACTGAAGGATATCCTGCGTTGATTAACTATGGCCAGGTGATTCCGTATCGTGAACATCATGTGCAGGCTTATGGTAATCATGTCCGGCGACAAAGTTTCACCAGTTTTGAAGATGCCACCAGTGGTTTTTATGTTGTGCCAAGATTAAATGGCGACCGGGTTTCCCTGGAAATTCTGCAACACCGAAATCGCTATCAACCACAAAATCGTAGTATCGCTGTTCAAAACACCAGTACTTTTTTAAGCGGACGACTTGGAGAATGGATTAGCCTGGGGTCCATTGGTGAATCCACTTACCAGAGGGATCAAGGTATTGTTTCCCGCAGAACCCGGGATGTTAACCAGGACCAGCAACTTTTTGTCAGGGTCACTTTGGCCCGCTAACGATAATAAAAAAACCGGGTAAGCCCTGACCAATTCCACGATGTCATCCTCGCGAATGCGAGGATCCATAAAAAGTAATGATATAAATTCCCGCCTGCGCGGGAATGACAAATTTATCAGGCTATACCCGGAGATTACTTACCCGGGTATAACTTAGCTGGGTATAACTTATTTAGGTGCAGCTTCTGCCGGGGCTGCTGGTACTGGCGCAGCTGGAGCTGCCTGTGGTGCCGGCGCTGAAGATACAGGTTGCTGCTGTTTAACAGCAGGTGCAGCCGGAGGTGGTGGCGGCGGAACCTGGCGGTTCTGCGGGCCAAACCTCATGGCGTTTGGATTAGGTCTCATGTTAGGTCCTGGACCAAATTTTGGACCAGATTGGGGACCAAATTGTGGATTGCCACCAAAACGAGGACCTTGACCTCCCCAGCCTGGACCGCCTCGTCCCCAACCTGGGCCTTGATTCCAACCAGGCCCTCTATTCCAACCCGGTCCATTATTCCAGTTGGGACCACTGTTCCAGGGGCCACTTTTCCATGGAGCACCACCTTGCCAGTTGGGACCACTGCCCCAGGAAGGACGACCACCGGATATGGATGGGCCACGGTTCCAGCCTGGACCATTACCATAGCGATTACCACCCCATGGGCCACTACCCCAGTTATCGCCCATGCTCCATCCGTCTCCCCATCTGTCACCCATACTGAAGCCATCACCAAAACCGTCTCCCATGTCGAAGTTCATAGGTCCCCAGCCGGCGCTGGCCGCTAAAGGTGCAATAGCCATGATTGAGGCCAGTAATGTCATTTTAATTTTCATTAATGATTTCTCCGTAATAAGAAATTTATAACCTTGAACTCTTAAGTATAGTAGCTAAATGACAGAAAGTTGAGTTTTGGAAAATACCTAAAAAGCATCACCCGGGACAAATACCCAGCCCTGCATCAGGATTCGGGCGCTGCGGCTCATAACGACCTTTTCAGCAACCCATTTGCCATTGGTATTACTGGCACTGGCTCCAACTTTCAGGGTACCTGATGGATGGCCAAAAGTTACGGAATCGCGTTCTCCGCCCCCGGCAGCAAGATTGACCAATGTGCCGGGAATTGCTGCCGCAGTGCCAATGGCAACGGCTGCGGTTCCCATCATTGCATGATGCAGCTTACCCATTGAAAGTGCGCGTACATTTAAATCAATCTCAGCAGCGTCTATCTGCTTGCCACTGGAAGCCTGGTAGGATTTGGGAGGTGCGACAAATGCTATTTTTGGCGTGTGCTGACGATTTGCAGCTTCGGAAATATCGTTAATCAACCCCATTTGAACGGCAGCATGCGCACGCAGGGTTTCAAACATTTGCAGGGCTGAATCATCAGAGTTAATGGCTTCCTGCAACTCGGTACCCTGATAGTTAATGGCATCTGCATTCAAAAAAGCTGTTGGAATACCCGCATTGATCATTGTTACCTGAAGCGGATCAAACCCAGGAACATTTAATTCATCAACCAGGTTACCGGTCGGAAACATGTCGCCATCCGCATCCGCCGGATCAAGAAACTCAATTTTAATTTCTGCTGCAGGAAAAGTGACACCATCAAGTTCAAAGTCACCGGTTTCCTGGACTTCACCGTTAACGATGGGCACATGGGCAATAATGGTTTTGTGAATATTGGCCTGCCATATGCGAATTTCGGCAACGCCATTTTCAGGCAACTGATCTTTTGCCACTAAACCTGAATGTATGGCAAACGAACCAACCGCCGCTGTAAGATTACCGCAGTTGCCACTCCAATCAACAAACGGTTTATCGATTGCCACCTGGCCGAACAGGTAGTCAACATCATGGTCAGGCTTTGCGCTTTTGGTCAGTATGACGGTCTTACTGGTACTTGAAGTTGCCCCGCCCATACCGTCTGTTTGTTTACCATATGGATCCGGGCTGCCGATAACCCTGAGCAACAACGCATCACGTGCCTGCCCAGGTACCCGGTTTGCCTCTGGAAGGTCATCAAGTTTAAAAAAAACGCCCTTGCTGGTGCCACCACGCATGTAAGTGGCCGGAATTTTAATCTGAGGTGAACGTGCCATAACTTAGTTTCCTGCCAGGAAGTCCTGAGCAAAACGCTGCAGAACCCCTCCTGCATCATAGACTGTGACTTCTTCAGCAGTATCAAGACGACAAGTTGCCGGAATATCCACCTGTTCTCCACTGGCTCGGGTCATACGCACAACGAGATCTGCTAATGGATTAATTTCACCCATCACTTCATAGGTTTCTGTACCATCAATGTCATAGGTATGGCGGTTCTCATTGTTTTTAAATTCAAGCGGCAATACCCCCATACCAACCAGGTTAGTACGATGAATGCGTTCAAAGCCTTCAGCCAGAATAGCCTCAACACCGGCAAGACGTACGCCCTTGGCTGCCCAGTCCCGTGAAGAGCCCTGACCATAATCAGCACCGGCGACAATGATCAATGGCTGTTTGCGTTGCATGTAGGTTTCAATTGCTTCCCACATACGGGTTTGTTGACCCTCAGGTTCAATACGTGCAAGTGAGCCCTGAATAATCTCACCATTTTCATCCCTGCACATTTCATTAAGTAACTTGGGATTGGCAAAGGTTGCCCGTTGCGCTGTCAGGTGGTCTCCACGGTGGGTAGCGTAAGAGTTAAAGTCTTCCTCAGGCAAACCCATTTTGGCCAGGTATTCACCGGCGGCACTGGTGGGCAGAATGGCATTGGAAGGAGACAAATGATCCGTGGTGATATTGTCACCAAGTACGGCTAGTGGCCTCATGTTTTTCAGTGTTCTTTCACCGGCCAATGCGCCTTCCCAGTAAGGCGGACGCCGGATATAAGTACTTTGAGGACGCCAGTCATAAAGCGGGCTTTCTGATTCAGTAATAGTTCCGAGGTCAAACATTGGATTGTAAACCTGGTTAAACTGCTCCGGCTTGACGTGCTCATTGACGATCGCATCGATTTCTTCATCTGTCGGCCAGATATCTTTCAAGGTTACAGGGTTACCATCAGCGTCATGACCAAGCACATCATTTTCAATATCAAATCGTACGGTACCTGCTATCGCATAAGCGATTACCAATGGCGGTGAAGCCAGGAAGGCCTGCTTGGCATAAGGGTGAATGCGACCATCAAAGTTCCGGTTACCTGATAGCACAGCGGTAGCGTACAGGTCACGATCAATAATTTCCTTTTGTATTTCAGGATCCAGCGCACCACTCATCCCATTACAGGTGGTACAGGCATAGCCGACGATACCGAAGCCAAGTTCTTCTAATTCAATCAACAAACCAGATTCTTCAAGGTATAACCTGGCAACTTTGGAACCAGGTGCAAACGAGGTTTTAACCCAGGGCTTTCTAGTCAGACCAAGCTTATTGGCATTGCGGGCCAGTAAAGCTGCGGCAACGACGTTTCGCGGATTGGAGGTATTGGTACAACTGGTAATAGCAGCAATGATCACAGCCCCATCTGGCATCTCACCCGGTGTTTCTGTCCACTCCCCGGCTATCCCCCTTTCGTGCAATGCCGTTGTAGGTAAACGCCTATGTGGATTGGATGGCCCCGCCATGTTGCGTCCAACTGTTGAAATATCAAACTCAAGCACACGTTCGTATTCAGCCTCGCTTAACGCATCGGCCCACAAGCCGGTTGTTTTTGCATAGTTTTCTACCAGCTCAACCTGTTCAGGGTCACGTCCGGTTAATTTCAGATAATCAATGGTTTGTTCGTCGATATAGAAAAGCCCTGCGGAAGCACCAAACTCTGGTGTCATGTTGGATATTGTCGCACGGTCTCCAATAGTCAGGGTACTTGCACCTTCTCCAAAGAATTCCAGGTAAGCTGAAACAACGCGCTGTTCCCTTAAGAACTCCGTCAGCGCCAACACAATATCCGTAGCGGTAATTCCAGGATGACGTTTACCGGTTAACCTGACACCAATTATTTCCGGCAGACGCATCATCGATGCCCTGCCAAGCATAACGTTTTCAGCTTCAAGGCCACCCACACCAATGGCGATAACACCTAAAGAATCAATGTGAGGTGTGTGACTGTCAGTACCAACACAGGTATCAGGAAACGCAACCCCCTCTCTGACCTGAACAACCGGTGACATTTTTTCCAGGTTGATCTGATGCATGATGCCGTTACCGGCAGGAATCACATCAACATTTTTAAAGGCGGTCTTGGTCCATTCAATAAAATGGAAACGGTCTTCGTTGCGGCGGTCTTCTATCTGGCGGTTCTTTTCAAATGCATCCGGGTCAAATCCACCATGTTCTACCGCAAGCGAATGATCAACAATCAACTGTGTAGGTACCACCGGGTTTACCTGGGCGGGATCACCGCCTTTTTCTGCTATGGCATCACGTAATCCAGCAAGGTCTACCAGCGCTGTCTGTCCGAGAATGTCATGGCATACAACACGTGCCGGATACCATGGAAAATCAAGATCCCTTTTTCGTTCGATGATTTGTTCCAATGCAGAGTTAAGATCATCAGGATTACAGCGGCGCACGAGTTGTTCAGCCAGTACTCGCGAAGTATAGGGGAGTTTTGCATAGGCACCTGGTTTGATGGCTTCGACTGCTTCCCTGGTATCAAAAAACTCTAGTTCAGAATCGGGTAAAGATTTGCGATATTCTTTATTCATGGTCTTTAAAAATTTCTCATTAATTAATCAGGGTCTGAAATCCTTTTCAAAAGACGCTGTAGATATATCCCTATACGCTTGGATGCAGCATCCCTGCTGCATACACTTTTGAAAAGGACATTCAGGCCCTTCTCTATTTGGTAAATTTGTTTGTATCCAGATCACTGCGTATTAAATATTTAGCCATTAAGCGATCTGCTTAAAAACAGGAGTGATTGGACCTTTTAAGAAGTGTCTGAGGCATGGATGCCGAAGCCAAGCCTACAGGGATGTATTCACGGCGTCTTCGAAAAAGGTTCAATTGCTCCTGTTCACTCATGAACGTTTGTTTATAGGAACGAATTCAAGATTCTCAGGACCTGTGTAATTAGCAGAAGGCCGAATAATCTTGCCATCCTGGCGCTGCTCGATAACATGCGCACCCCAGCCTGAAGTTCGCGCAATAACAAACAACGGTGTAAACATGTCTGTAGGTACACCCATCTGGTTATAAGAAACAGCAGAAAACCAATCGAGGTTAGGAAACATTTTCTTGATTTCCCACATTACTGATTCCAAACGTTCAGCAACTTCATACATCGTCATATCATTGTTTTCTTCAGACAGCGCCTTGGCCACACCCTTGATGACGTCATTCCTTGGATCACCAACCGTGTAAACCGGGTGACCAAAGCCTATGATGATTTCCTTGCGGGCAACACGCTCTCTTATATCTGTTTCAGCTTCATCAGCACTGTTGTAACGACTCTGAATTCTGAATGCTGCTTCATTGGCACCACCATGCTTGGGGCCGCGCAAAGCACCAATAGCTGCAGTGATAGCCGAATGCATATCAGAATTTGTTCCGGCAACAACACGCGCAGTGAATGTGGAAGCATTAAACTCATGCTCGGCATAAAGTATTAGCGATGTATGCATGGCTCTGACCCAGGACTCACTTGGGGTTTCACCATGAAGCAGATGCAGAAAATGTCCACCAATGGAATCATCATCGGTTTCCACTTCAATGCGCTTTCCATTAAAGGCAAAGTGATACCAGTAAAGCAGGATCGAACCAAAACAGGCCATTAACCTGTCGACTATCTTTGTCGATTCATCTTCATTCGGTTTTTCACTTTCTGTTTCAACACAACCGAGCACAGAACAGCCGGTACGCATCACATCCATTGGATGCGTGGTTTTGGGTAATGCTTCAAGTGATTGCTTAACTGCATCAGGTAAACCACGCATACCTTTTAACCTGGTTTTATACGCATCGAGCTCTGCCTGGTTTGGCAGTTTGCCATGAACAATAAGATACGCAATTTCTTCAAATTCGCATGTTTCTGCAATATCCAGAATATCGTAGCCACGATAGTGTAAATCGTTACCAGTTCGACCAACGGTACAGATTGCTGTATTGCCTGCAGCGGTTCCGGATAATGCCACCGATTTCTTGGCTTTGGGTAAAACCTGTTCTGTCATGGGGATCCCCCTTTTTCTTATAATAAATAACTTTAGTCGTTTTCCGATTCGAAAAGTTGATCAAGTTTCTGTTCAAATTCGTGATAGCCAAGATAATCATAAAGATCCATTCGACTTTGCATATCTGCCACAACATTCTTCTGTGTACCTTCAGACCTGACTGTCTGGTAAACCTTTAATGCCGCAGCACTTGCAGCACGAAAAGCGGTTAAAGGATAAAGCGCTACACTGACGCCAACAGAAGCGAGTTCTTCAACAGTAAATAACGGCGTACTGCCAAACTCGGTAATATTCGCCAAAACAGGCACTTCTACTGCTTTGACAAATTCCTCGTATTGCGAAAGTTCTGTCATGGCCTCCGGAAAAATCATGTCGGCTCCAGCGTCAACACAGGCACCTGCACGATCGATTGCCGACTGCATACCCTCAACAGCCAATGCATCCGTTCTTGCCATGATGACAAAATCAGGATCAGTCCTGGCATCAACAGCAGCCTTGATTCGATCGGCCATCTCTGACTGGCTCACCATTGCCTTGTTAGGACGATGACCACAGCGCTTTTGCTGGACCTGGTCTTCGATGTGAATCGCAGCAGCACCGCACTTAACCATTGAGCGTACTGTTCTTGCGATATTAAAAGCGCCACCCCAGCCAGTATCAACATCAACAAGTACCGGCAGGTCACTGACATCGGTAATGCGTTTAAGGTCAGTTAATACGTCTTCCATGGTAGTAATACCAAGATCAGGAATTCCACAGGAACTGGCTGCAACACCGCCACCAGAAATATACAGTGATTTAAAACCTGAGGCCTCGGCAAGACGCGCATGGTAAGCATTGATTGCACCAATGCATTGAAGTGGCTTTTCCTCAAGGATGGCTTCCCTGAATTTTTTTCCGGCTGAATGGACTGACATAGTAATTTTTCGCCTTTTAAAGTTAATTTGTTAAGTTAATTTGAAATTTTTAAGCAATGTTGCTTGTTCTGTCTGCCAACATTAGCTCGACGTTTTCCCGTGATGCCCTGATATGTGCGCGCATCATGTGCTCTGCCATTTCACCATCACGTCGTTTTATGGCATCCACAATATTGCAGTGTTCATCGTAAGCACGTACAGCTCGTTTACTGCGCATACCAAACTGGTAGCGGTATAGCCTAACCAGTTGATAAAGGTCGTTGCACAACAGCTCAAAAAGAAAATTGTTATGACTTGCTTTAACTATGCTGTAGTGAAAATCCAGATCACCCTCTTCCTGGAAATAAGCATGATTAATTTCTTCTTCGATATCATTGGCATGATGGTCTAACAGACGGTCCAGTTCTCGCAGCTCTTCATCTGTGATCGCCAAAGCGGCCTGCCTGGCGGCCATGCCTTCCAGCGACTCCCTGACATGATAGATTTCTATTAACTGTTCATGGTTAAGCGAAACCACACGGGTGCCAAGATTGTTTTTCCTGATCACCAGGCGACAGGCTTCCAGCCTGCCAATTGCTTCGCGAAGAGCACCGCGACTGACTTCATATTCCCTGGCAAGTTCAGGTTCACTCAGCTTTGAGCCAACAGCAATGCGGCCTTCAAAGATGGCATTTTTAAGATCAAGAAACAGACGATCCGGAATAGAGGTAACAACACCATCCTGAACAGCAGCCATATCAGCCTCCGGCATAACCCAGTTTTTTCAGCGCTTCGGTAACTGCATCCAGAATCGCGGGATTATCGATAGTGGCAGGCATTTTCCATTCTTCACCATCAGCAATTTTCACCATGGTGCCGCGTAAAATTTTTCCTGAACGGGTTTTAGGTAAAGCACTGACAATTGCTACCAGTTTAAATGCCGCTACCGGGCCGATAAGGTTGCGTACCCGTTTAACAAGTTCACCGGAAAGTTCCGTCTCATCCCTTTCAACACCGGCTTTGAGTACGACAAGCCCCAGAGGCAACTGCCCCTTAAGCTCATTTGCCACACCAATGACCGCACATTCGGCTACATCTTCATGACCGGCAAGCACTTCTTCAATCGCACCTGTTGATAAACGGTGTCCGGCAACATTAATCACATCATCGATACGACTCATGATCCAGAGATAACCATCAGCATCACGATAGCCTGCATCCCCTGTCAGATAATATCCGGGATATTTGGAAAGATATGAATCAATAAAACGCTGGTCGTTATTCCATAGCGTTGGCAGACATGAAGGTGGTAATGGCAACTTGATGGCAATGTTACCCATTTCACCATCCGGCATATCCTGGCCATCTTCTGAAAGGATATGCACATCGTAACCGGGCATGGCGACAGTCGGCGAACCGGGCTTGATTTCCATTGGTTCAATACCCATTGGATTAGCTGCAATACCCCAGGCTGTTTCTGTTTGCCACCAGTGGTCAATAACCGGCTTTTCAAGTTTTTCCCTTGCCCAGTAAAGAGTATCCGGATCGCAACGTTCACCTGCCAGGAACAGGGCCTGTAAACCACTGATATCGTACTTTTTGAGATATTCACCATCAGGGTCTTCTTTTTTAATTGCCCTGAAAGCAGTCGGTGCAGTAAATAAAACTTTTACGTTATGTTCATTGATAACCCGCCAGAATGCACCGGGATCAGGCGTGCCAACCGGCTTGCCTTCGTAAAGGACTGTAGTGCAACCAGCCAGCAAGGGTGCATAGACGATATAACTATGGCCTACTACCCAGCCTACATCTGACGCCGCCCAGTAAACATCTCCAGCTTTAACGTTGTAGATATTTTTCATGGTCCAGTGCATCGCAACCGCATGACCGCCATTATCACGCACTACACCTTTAGGCTGTCCGGTTGTTCCTGACGTATAGAGAATATAAAGTGGATCAGTTGCTTCTACCGGTACACAATCAGCCGGGGTGGTATTTTGCAGTGCAGACTGCCAGTCAACATCGCGTCCTTCAATCAGCTCGGCTTTGGACTGGGGACGTGCATAGATTATGCAACTCGATGGTTTGTGACTTGAAAGCTCAATTGCTTTATCCAACAGTGGCTTATATTCAACGACCCTGTTGGGCTCTATTCCACAGGAAGCACTGACAATCACTTTAGGCTGTGCGTCATTGATTCTTGTTGCCAGTTCATTTGAAGCAAAACCACCGAATACAACCGAATGAATTGCACCAAGACGGGCACAGGCCAGCATCGCAATTGCAGCTTCAGGAATCATCGGCATATAGATGAGTACCCGGTCACCTTTGACAACACCCTGGTCACGTAATATGCCGGCAAAAAGAGCTACGGCATCGGTTAACTCAGAGTAGGTGTAAGTCTTTTTTGAATCTGTAATTGGTGAGTCATAAATTAATGCCGGCTGATCTCCAAGACCGTTGGCTACATGCCGGTCAAGTGCGTTAAAGCAGGTATTAAGTTGACCACCGACAAACCACCGGGGAACCGGCCTGGCTTCAAGATCCAGCACCTTGTCCCATGGTTTATCCCAGTCGATATTGTTGGCAGCTTCTCCCCAAAAGCCTTCAGGATCCTTTAGAGAACGTTCATAAATGGGTTTGTAGTTGGTCATTGTTATCCCCTTGAAAAAGTTCTGCGTAGAGCATAGACGATAATGTCGACAATTTTTACTAAATTTACAAATTTAATTCTTAAATTTGGCTATTTTTAATAAAAATGTCGACAATATGGGATTTTAACGACTAAATGAAGATGTTTTGTATTTGGAAAATGCCAGGAAAAAACTTTGAGCTGTTAAGAAACTTTAACCAGCTTGCGTCCCTGGTGCTGACCGGCCAGCATTTTTTCAATAACGTCTGGCAACCCTGAAAGATCGACACTCTCAGTCATGTCATGAAGGTTGTCAGGTTTCCAGTCACCCGCCATCTTCTGCCAGAGTTTGGTTCTAAGATCCATCGGACAACTTTGCGAATCAATACCAACGAGCGAAACACCACGCAAAATGAAAGGAAACACGGTCAATGACAGTTTTGGCGACCCAACCATGCCAAAGCAGGTAACCACGCCAAGAGGTTTGGTCGATTGTATCGCAGCGGCAAG
>CALAZS010000179.1 GCA_937926265.1 uncultured Gammaproteobacteria bacterium | reverse complement strand
GGTGAACACGTAGGCGCGGCCGGTCGCCTCGTTGACGAACACGTCGCCGATGCGCGACGGGTGCACGAACGCGTACTGGGTCTGCCCAGCTCCCGGAGTGCCAGGGACCACTCCGGGCGTGTCCGAGACGGTGGCGGTGTTCTGCGTCGGAATCTCGACCCAGACCAGCGGAGGCTGACCAGGGGTCGCAGCCTGCGGGTTCCGCGCGTAGACCCACGAGATTTGATCTGCGCGGTTGACGAGACGGTCGCCCTCGGCCAGGACGTGAGTATGCGGGAACAGATAGGGTTGCTGATTGCTTCCCGCTGTCACGAACGTCGCATCAGGAACGTCGCCAGGGGTGTCCGCCACAAACGCGCTGCCCGCAGCACTCGTCATCGGCTGCCAGTCTGCTGCGGGAGCCTGAGCCGAACCGCCGCCGACAGCCCAGACCCAGACGGCATCGTCGGTGTCGTTGATGTAGAGGTCGCCGACGTGAGGCGTCCAGATTGGGGGCTGCGTCGTGGGAGTGTCGCCAGCGGTCCGGAAGATCGCGATCTGGGTGGGCTGCGAGGACAGGATCTGCCAGGTCGTGCCGTCGTACACCATCAACCTTCGGTCAGCGTCTACATAGACCAGATCGCCTTCCTGTGGATTAGGCAGGGCGTTCATTGCTGGCAAGTCAGCTACTACAGTAACGCCGCCGCCTGCGCGAACCCAGGCATTGCCCTCACGAATCCAGAGGGTATTCTCTGCGCTCGCCCACCCTAGTAAACCATCACGCCCCGGCGTAGCCTGTAGCGCAGCTTCGTCGGCGACGACGATGGTATTGGAAAGAATTCCTAGCGACTGCCACTGCGTACCATCGTAGTGATACAACATCCCCAAATCGATACGGTAGGCAAGGTCACCAGCAGCTGCGGTAGTTGCAGCAGCAGTCAATCCCGCCTGATCGGGAACTTTGATAATGGGCGGCTTGGACAGCGGGGTCCACTGTGCTGGATTACCCCCGATTGCAGGCTCGAAGATATAGAGCGTCTGCGTTGACTGAGCAACTGCTATTTGCCCCGGCTTACCTGCCGTGGCAAGCACATCAGCATCAGTAGGAAGCGTGAGTGTTGCTATACCTCCACCAGCATTACCTTGTGCCTTTTCATACCAGTAACCCCAAATCTTATCTCTAGCTGTTGGAGCAGTAGTAAAAACAATATTACCGTTTGAATAGGTGTAGTCTACGGCTGGCTGTAAACGTTGCCCATTTTTATAAATTTCAAAATCCTGAGCCTGAGCTGTTAAATCAGGCGGATTAAAATCTGTTGGCGGGCTGTCAACATGTGCTTGAAAAGTTGTCTCCAACCCATCAATCACACCCTGCGTTGTTGGAAGACTATTAGGAATACGACCAGGGGCAGCCCAATCAAAATCAAAATCAACCAACTTATGGAGATTGACAGCACCAGGTCTGTATTCTACACCGGTAGTTAAAATACGAACTTGAAGTGTTGAAGTAGCAGAAGGTACATTATTTAATGTAACTCGATTGTTAGCTAAATCAACAACAAAATCTCCACCTGCACCATTCCGGTAATCCTGAACCAGCAAGACACCATTCAAATAAACTGAAACTAAATTCTCTGAATCTATTCCTGGTCTGAAAGTATAAGTATTCCCCTGAATATCTGGAGTAATAGTAGTAAATACTCGTTGATTAGGCCCTACAACATAATTCAATTCTTGAAAGCCACCCATCCATTTGTATGGAAGAGCTGCTGTCCAAGAAGTGCCATCAAATGACCAGACACCTGCCCAACGATTATTAGCACTCCTTTGATCAAAAGAGATAAGTGCTAAATCATCTTTTTGCGGTGGAGTTGCGGCAGCAAATAAAGAGTTCAGTTTTTCAGTGACAGTCACTCCAGGAAGTAGAGTTGTGTCAACAGTGTTCCCTGGATGAACTATACGACTCGTACCATGCAAACCTCCAGAAATTAACCTTTCCAGAGTGTTTTGTACGCTGTCAGAAGGTACTCCAACATTAGAGCCATCAAAGGCTATGTTTATGGCAGGGTTGTCTCGGACATTGCCGAGACGATCAAAAACATCGTTACCTGCAGTGACACGGTCAATAGCAAGCAACTCTTGCGCTGTCAGTCGATTCAAAACATGAATGTTATTCAGTTTATCAACAGTAGCTGACAGGCCTTTAGCATTAGCAACATCGAAGACATCTACATGTTGCGAAGCATCAAATGTTTTTTGAAACGCCACGGCAATATCCTATATTTCGAGCTTAAGGCTGATTGCCACCGCCAGCAGCAGGAGCAGCCGCAGGAGCACCAGCAGTTTCAGCTACAGCCAAAATCGATGCAATAACTTCATCCCGTTTTGGATATTGCTCCAACACGTTTACCAAAGCTTCCTGTTCTTCATCTTCCAATGTAAGAGAAGTACCAGCTTTAGCAGCTACTAGAACCTTAGCAATCAGTTCATCTCGCTTTGGATAAACAGACAGCACATTTACCAATGCAGCCTGATTTTCTGCAGTTGTCAAATCCACTACTTTTGTCATTTAATTTACCTCTTTGAGTTTCGGTTTCGTTTCTGACTCTTCCGAAACCGATGAATTTGATTGTTGGATAATTCCAGAGATCAAAGGCGCAACATCCTTATAAGGCATATTGGCCAAACTAGTAATAACCAATTGCAATTCTTCAACTGTTAGCTCAATTTTGATCTTTTCCATTATTTAACTCCTTAGCGGAATGCTGTAAATATCGATTTTAAACGCACTACTAAGTTGTGGTGGAGTAACCTGTGTTTGAAACCCAACAACTTCCGCATTTACTGCAAGATCGTTTATTAGAATGGGTGCAGGAAATTCTATCACTTCAACGTAATTACTAGGATTTGTAATAGAAGCTCTTGGCGAACTATTAGTAGCATAGTACTGCCTATTTATAAAGGCTCGTACCACTTTTTGAATAATATCTTCGCCATCGGCAACAAACGTAAATCTTACTTCAACGTAACCAATGTCCGTTTTATTAACGTTTGATTGCTGACTACCCCCGCTGTTATAGCCATTTAATACAACCTTAAACAAACCTTCCTTTTGAGTAGAATGGTAGGCCTGTTGAATAGGATCTCCTATATTCCAGTTAGCAGGCAATGTGGGTGGACCAGCTGGTGAAACGTTACCGTAGTTCGGAGCATTTAACCTTATTTCAGTCAAACCACCATTTCTAAAGTTTGCAAGATCAACTTTAGAAACAACACCTGTTCCACCATTTAGTGGATCATCGCCATGAATATCTGGAATAAGATCCAAATACTGACCTCGTTGTTGAGTTAATCTGGCTTCGACCAAATTCACCTTATCGCTGATATTTTTTACATAGTCAGCGCCGTAAGATGCTCCAACCCACTTAGCACCATCAAAGGTGTATGTGACGTTGTTCGGGCCAGTGTACGTGTCGCCTGTATTAGGACCAGCAGGAAATGCAAAAGCCATTTATTTAATCTCCAAAATCAGACTACACGAACTTTAACAATACCGGCTGTATGGTACATCGCACCAATTGCAACACCGCCAGCTGCCGCAGCTGCGTCATCAGCAAATTCTAGGATTGCTGGCAACGTTACAGTAGGAGAAACAGAAGCAGGAGCTGCGTCTACCCACTGAATGCCATCGAAAACAAACAATCGACCCTGGGTATTCGAGTCGTACCAGAGGTCTCCTGTTTTTGGCGTGGTTGGTGCAACAACATCAACAGTCACACTGGCCCCGGCATCAGCACCAGGAATGGTACCGCCAGCGTTTCCTGCACCCAGTGCTTCCCAGTCGTTAGGGTTGAAGGGTGATCCAGAAGCTATAGCCTTATTGGCCCTCCAGATTTGTGAAAACCCAGGAGAAGTGGAATCCAGATCTACAACCAAGTCTCCAACGCTGTACTGAGCAGTTGTAGTGAAAACTGTGATTGGAACAATCGTTTGAGGATTTTGAGATGCGTCAATAATCCCAAAGTCCAGATCAGCAAAATTTATGTACGGTGTGCCAGGCTGATACGTACCAGCAGGTGGGGTTCTTCCAGAACTGGGACTACGAAGTATCTGAAGGTTATATGCCATTAGTATGTACCAAGGTCAATGGTATCAGTCCAAACAACGTCATAGTCCGCATTTGACGCTTTATTTAAGAACATGTCCGTTGCTCCACCAGCAGGCAAGCCACTGACAATTGTCTGATCTATCGCATCTTGAATATTGGATGCAGTTAGATTAGAAAGAGAATTATCGTAAAATATTGCACTTGCATCATGAGCACGTACTGCTCTAGCAATGTGATCAGATACAGCAGTCTCTAATTCAGTTAAAAGCTCCTGCACACTGTTACCCACAAGCGTACCTGTAGGTATTGCAGTAATATTCTGAGCAGCGTGAGCATTAACTAAATTTTCATGATCAAAGACCATTTGATCTAGTTCATCCAAAGCATCCTTAACCGTGGTTGATACTAGATTTGATGCAGCTGGATTGTATGGAACGTCATCTGCTTCCTGACGGACATTACCAACTTGATCTACGACTTCAGTCCTTGAGTCAATTTTATCTGCTGTAATGGTTCCTGCAACATTCAAAAGAGGTGCAGTCTGTGCTGTAACTCCACGAAGAGTGAGAACAGTGTGCAAAGGATCAGCAGACTGAATTGTCTGAGAATCACCTGCACCAGGAGTTCTAAGAATCGCTTGTGAAAGGCTAGGACCAGTATTCCGCAAATACCAGTATGTGACTCCATCTGAAAGAATAAAGTCACCAATTACAGCATTAGTTGGAAAATCCGTACCTAAAGCTGTCCAGTCAGCATGGATTGGACCAGCAACTGAAGAGGTATAGTAGCTATTGGTTAGTAGTTTAGATGTTGCTGGCCTAGGGGATGTAAGATCCAGATTACCTCTGTAAATCATCCCAACGCCAGCAGCTTCTACAATAGCATCCTGAACTGTAGAAGACCGAAAACCATTGTTTACGGTACTAAAACCAATTGCACTTGCAAAGTGTGCGTCCTGTAGATCATTTACATGACTTTTAAGTCTGTTCCAATTTTCTAAAACTGCATCGCTTACATTACGAGAGACCATTCCTCCCGTAGGTATGTGATTAATGCTTCTTGAATTATGCTGACGACTTGTTCCGCCAACATGATCCAAAAATTCAGAGAAAATTTCATCTAGAGCAGCTTTAACATCAACAGCACGTAAAGTTGAGTTGCTATTGTTATAAGTTGTGTTTGCAGCTGTGTGAGTGTGGGTATCAAGATTACGTCCAATCTCATCAAATGCTTCTTTTACATTCCTGACATTTTGATATATATGATTTGCACCGCTATAGGAAATCATTCCTGCGGTGTGTGCATCTGTGAGATCTCTTAAATGATTGCCAAGAAGATCCCTAGTGTCATCTGCTTCATTTTGAAGGCGAGTTAGATAAACATCCAATTTCTCCGTTGGAGAATAAATGATGTCATCTGTGCCTAAGCCATCAATCAGACCTTTTAGAATATCAATGGCAGCTTGGACATTATTAACGCCAAGCAGAGATCTACGAGAATCAAAGACAATATTGGATGCCGGGTGTGCGGAAGTATCGCTAAGATGTCCGTGATTGCCCCAAATTGAATTATGGAAAAAGTGAAGAGCGTCCTGAACATTCCTGCTGGTATCAGGAGAAAGACCAGCGTAAGGAATATCCTTGGCGTTGGTAAAACCTGCACCGCCTCCACCACCAGTCCCTACTGAGCGTGAAAGCTCTTCAAGCGCATGCTGTACATCAGTAGAAACTAGCCTAGAAGTTGTTGGGTCGAAATTAACTGAAAGTGCATCTATTCGAACCAACGTACCTGCAGTTGGCCTATCGTGCCCAATGAACTCAACTAAATCTCCTACTTTGGGCTGATAGTGCAGCGTTATAGTTTGACTATCATCTTCTGTAAAAACATCAGGAGTAAGGCGAACTCCATTAACATAAACAGCAAGATCTCCGGTATTCGGAGTATAAGTAAACTTTGTTAGACGAAAAGTTTGTTGATTTGGTCTAACTGCCTGTACTTCGGAAAAACTGGATCCTGCAGGAGCTGAGTAAAACCTTTGCCTTACCCAACAACCATTACCTTTTTTAGATCCAGTAGGATCAACTACATCAGTTCCATCATGCCTTGTGCGGCTAAGACCGGCCTCATATTTGAAGATGCCCCCAGAGCCGTCATTGACTCTTAATCCACCACTGACGAACACGATTCCTTCACGTTCAGCAGAATCCAGATCGTGAATCGTGTCAACGTAAACGTTATTAAGGGTGTTCCAAGTTGACCCTTTTACAACTGTAAGTGGCATTTCTTCGCTCCTACGGCTCGATTGTACCGAACGCTTTCCATGTGCCAGGAGTGCCTGCTGTTATACAGACCCAACCAACCTGACCAGATGCAGCAGCCCCGGTGTTGTACATGATGTCCCCTTGGTCATAAGTACCTGCTACGGGGATGGTAGAACCAAAGAAAATTCTATTTGTTCCAGACTGACCTGCAGATGAGTTACCACCATCAAGTATGGTAGTTACAGTGGGAGACCTTAGCAAAACGTTGCCAATATCGCCCAATCTGTTATTGCTCATCCGAACTTGAGTGTTCGCATCTTGAGTCAACAGCAAAGCTTGTAGCTTACCTAGCTTACCCCTTACAACTTCATTGTTAGTAACAATAAGGTTATGTGGGTTGGTATCGCTTGATTGAATGATGGCACCAGTTGTACTGCCCATCACGTTAGGCTCTAGAAAGACATTACTGATAATTTGCGTGTTGTCACAATTTACCAGTCCAATGTCGTAAAGACCTGAACGCCGGAATACATTGTTCTTAATGGTTGTTTCCTGCAATCCATGAGCATGTAACAACTCAAAATTTCTGGTTTTGTTCTCATTTTCGATGTAGTTATCGGCAAAGTACAAACCATGAGTAATACCACCATTCGAAGATTCCAACAGAACTGCATAAGTATCTGGTGCATCTTGAATCTTATTGCTAGTAATGATGATATTGTGCTTATCCCTTTCAGGATTTAACTGGATACCAGCAACACCAACAGTAGTATTGTTATCAACTTCTATAAATCCAGCATCACCACTGCCGTGGATATAGATTCCATATCCTTCTCTAGTAGTTCCTCTTTTACCAGAAATAATGTTATTTCTGCAGAACAGTTGAGTAAGTTGTGGAGTTGGGTATTGAGCTGTGCTTCCGGCAAAGATATCTATAGCATCACCGGTAAAGCTTTCAATTTCATTGTTACTTATGACTCCAGAATCATAAGCTTCAAATCTAATTGCAGTATTTTGACAATTATTAAAGATATTACGTAAAACACGAATATCAGTCGATGCTTGACCTACTTGTACACAAGCTCCATTAGAACCACAATTGATAATTGCATTATTATCTACAATCTGGTTCTTAGATGGGATTGTTGAACTAATATGTACTGCTTGTCCGCAACCCTCAAAATGACATTCAGTTACATGAATGTCGTCAGAAGCTTTCGAAGGATTACCGCTGAGGTAGTCTTCTCGTACTTCAACCGCAACTCCTGGGCAGTTCTCAAACCAGCAACGGTTGACCAAAACTCTGTCAGTGCTCAGGAAGCTCAGAATCGAATCTGCAGCAACGAGACGATGGTCAATGAAGTAAATGTCGTCAATTTCAATTCCCTGGCAGTTTGTAAACTGGAAGGGATGAACAGGAGCACCTGTGCTAAAGATAATCCTTGATTCCTGTCCTGAGCCAAAGATTTTCAGGTTACCGGCAAAGTTGGAGATGTCCATCTGGGCGGGCAGCCCACACCAAAAGTCTCCAGCAGGAATTTCAAGCTTTTCCAGATGACCATCAAGAACAGCATGGCCAATGCCGTTGAAAATTGCGCTGCAGTCTGTGCCATCGATAGCTCCCCACCAGAACAGGTTTGCCTGGTTGGTGTGCATACGCCGCCATGCACCTGTGCCGAAGACCCTGCTTACGTCGTACCAGTTTTGCATGTCGGCCAGAGCTCCCCAAGCAGGTGGGAAAGGCTGCTTAGGACCAATGATCATGCCGCCGTCATGCTGGTTTGTGGAAATGTTCTCGTCCCAGTAGAACATCCCTTCTCCACCGTCTCCAGGAACGTGGAAGCCTTCCAAATCCACCAGATCTCCATGCCGAGCACTGCGAATGTCAGCAAGGTCAGCCATCAAAAACCTGTCCTTGCCGAACCAGTTTGCTTCAATGGTGCCGTCGTACTGCCTTACCCAGCATCCATTGCCGCTTCCTTTGCCCTGGTCAGGAAGAGTTTGAGAGGGGTCTATGATAGTGCCGCCATTGGCATCGGCGCGGTCTACCAAAGGCTCGTAAAGGAAGAGTCCAAAGCCACCATCTCCGACAGTGGTGCGGCCTTTGCAGACCAAGGGGATTTTTTCATCCAGTGGCAGGAAATTAATTTCTGCCATCAGGCTCAGAACCCGAATACTGGTCATCGTGCCAGAACCGGTACTGGTGCCTGTGGAAATGATGGAGCCCTTTTTGAAAGCTACCAGTGAGCCACTATGCAGCCCATGTGAGAAAGTGACTGTATTTTTATCACTTTCTGCGTAATCAATGGGTGGGATCTGAAGCTTACCGTCAACGTACACTTCCAGGTTGCCAATACCTGGGTCGTAGTACATGCCACTCGGCAACGTGATAACACGCTCACCTTCCTGAACAGTTCTGTAAGTTCCAGTCTCCGTGCCAACCTGTCGCTTCACGTTGGTAACTACTTTTCCAACGATAGAAGTTACCAAGTCTCCTTCTTTTAAGGTAGCACCAGGAAAAGTAATCGTGTGAGAGTCTGTCTCAACGTATGCCCCATTTGGCGTTTCTTTTGATATTGCGTACTGGTAGACACCGTTAACGAACACCATCAGGTTGTTGGTTCCAGCATCAAAACCATGCTTTACTGGAATTACAACATTTGTATTGTGAAAGTGCGATGGTTCTACGACTACCGAGTCAATAATATTGTCTACACCAGTGATGGGTACCCAACCCATACGTTCGTAAATATATAAACCTCCTCGAACGTTGTCGTAGTAGAGATCTCCATATTCAGAACGGTTACCGTTAGGTCTTCCAGTAGGTTCTGTATCAAAAGCACCGTAGTATCGGTTGGTAAAGTGATCCAGTTGCTTAAGCAGGTTAACCAGATCTGGGGCTAGATCGAGAATTCTTTGGAAATCCCCTTTCTTCATGTCGAAGAGGGGTTCCAGTTGATGTAGGTGGTCGGCAATCAGCTTAACGGTATCGAAGGCTGAGCCAATATACGAATCAACCAGCCCTGTGCAGGCTTGGTTGTAGTCCATGCGATTTCTCATACCCAGCCCCGATAATCGAGTTTCAAATTACTGTATTGCGGAGTTATCTGCATACCCAGCTCTCGCGCCTTGGCGCAACTGGCTTCAAACAGTTCCAGATACTGCGTGCCTTCCTGTCCTGTCTCACCACCCATGCTGCGGGTAGCTCGGTACCCTACATACAAAAGAAGGGCCTCTAACAGCCCTTCTGGAATATTGACCTCTATTTTTTCTGGGTCCATTCCTTTGCTGTACTTCAGCCTGGGATGGGATGCCCGGTAGTGGACGCTGATGAAGCTACCTTCGAACGGCAGAGGCACCTGCAGGGTGTCGTAGTGCGGTGTAAAGAGGCTGCAAGGCTCGTTGAGGTCGTTCAGGCAAACTTTGCAGCCATCCGAGTTGAAGACTTCCTCGATTTTCAGGATGTCGTCCTGAAAGGGATCGTACTCGGAGTCGATGATGTATTTGTAGCGTTCACCGCTCAGACGATTCTGGACGGCAAAATTGCTGTGCAGCTTGTACAGGGATATGTGGTCGTAGAGCTCGACCATGAGCTGTTTGGAGCTGAGGAAGAACCTCTTGTACAGCTCGTTAAGCGCAATGTTTATGTGGGCCAGAACCTGCCGCTGATTTTCTTCGCTGACTTCTTCCCCAGCAAATCCTCCCATTTTCAGGGAGCTAAGCTCACCGTACGTCAGCTGTTCGAAAATTTCGGCAAGGGTCATGAGGGGCTGAACTTCCAGTTTTGGGGTTCAGCACTGACGCTTGTAGTCGAACCATTGAAGGTCGAGTGCTCAATTGCGGAGAAAATAAGCCTAGACTACGTATCTGTCAAGTAGTCCGGGAGTTTCGTGTTCCACGTCGTCCAGCCAGTATTTGTCTTCGCTGACGTGCGCTGTAGGGGAAACCTGACTTGGTTTCCAGGCTTTCAGACTTGCCAGCATGCTGATGGTATCCAGAAAATCATCATGCTTGCTCTTGAAACCACTCTGACTTGCCAACGTCAGCTCGTTGATGGCTTCCTTCATGATTTTACTGTCCTTGAGATCCTCAGGCAGCCAGATCTTGTGCATCTTGAACCAGGGAACAACCACGTTGAAGCGTTGCATCTTGTTCGTGTTCGGGCGGATCCCAGGCCTGTTGGCGTTTTCCTCGGAAGCCAGGTTGAAGAAGATGTTGCGCTCCATCATCTCGCGCTGGATCCAAGGGATAAACCCAGCCTGCTGTCCCGTTACCTCGATGCCCACACTCTGCGGAGAGTATTTCTGAGCCAGCCTGAAGAGTGCATCGACGTTCTTGTCCATGAGCTGACGCTCACAAATCCCATCGACCCACAACCAGTCGCCGTTGTTGTTGTAAGCCCACACGGAAATTATGGAGTAGTCTCCGCTGCTCTTTTCTGTCGTCGCAAAGTCGGTGGTGATGTAGAAGTTGTAGGCGGAAAAATTCCTTATCACTTTGCTGCGGTCGAACCAAACAATATCCTGGTCTTCGATCAGTCTGTCCTCGTCGCTCATGATCCTCAGCATGAGCTCCTGGTTGAACGTGTCGATTCTGCCTGCCTTCAGTGCCTTGGTGTACTTGTCCACCACGTAGTTGTACGTGAACCTGTCTGGCCAAGCACTCTTGAACTCAGCTTCCTCACAAGGAAACTCCTCGCACACTGGGTAGACATTCACCGCCCAGGCACCCGATTCCACCGCTTTGTATAGCGGATCCTTGGCGTTGAAGGGCGTGCCACTCCATATGATCTTGTTTTTTTCGGGATGCAGCGCGTAATCGATAGCTTTGTAGACTGTTTCCTCGATGCCAGCAATTACCGTCTCACTTCTGGCGTCTTCGTCGCTCAATAAGTCATCCAAAACAGCCAGCTGAGGTCTGGTGTTGAGTTCCACGGTCCCACGTACGCCAGTTTTGGCACCGTGTCCCGTTACGATCAGTTCCTTACCATCAATATTCCGAAAAACCCAACGGATATCCGTAAATCTCGCGTAAGGAAGGTATGTCTGCAAGAACCCAGACCGTTCCCAGCGCCTTTCAAGCCTGTACCGCATTTTCTTGACGCCGTTCTCTATCGAATCGCTTACGTAGAGGGCGTAAGTCACGCGTCCGAAGTTTGGCAGCTCCCCGTACACAGCCAAGTACAGAAACAAGTACTCAGCCAACAACGTCGTCTTGGCAAGACCTCGTGCACACATGTTGCAGATGTGCCTGTCATCACTGACCAGCTCATCCAGCATCCGATAGTGAACCACCGGGCTTTCGTTCTCCTCCCCCTCCTTCCCGTTCACCAGTTTGATAAACGTTACGAAATCCAACGCAAAATCGCTTGGCACGTACCCCTCGTGCTCACCGTAATCGACATCAACCAAGTAGTCTTCAACAGTCATAGGCTCATCGTTCAGTGAGCCTGCGAATTCTGCGTTTGTTTCGAGCATTTCAATATATCTCTAGTTGCCGCCTTCGGCGGCTGGGGTAGACCTCAACCAACTTTAACAGGAGCAAATTAACATGAAAAAGTTTACCCTCACTCTCGTTCTAGCTCTCACCACCACTGCAGCCTACCCGCACAGCGGAGGCACAGACGAGCACGGAGGTCATACAGATCACTCTACAGGAACCTATCATTTCCATTCCTCCGCATCCTACAAGCTGCCCAAGGCAGCTCTCTCAGGGCTCTGGAATCTTGCCTTTGGTGACGATTCTGAACCAAACAAAAGAAACCCTGCCAACCGCCGCGCTTTCCATTCCCGTAATCCTTGCCCTTCCACTGGCAAAACCTCAGGCCCTTGCCCAGGCTACCACGTAGACCACGTCGTTCCTCTGGCCTGTGGTGGCCCCGACTCACCTTCCAATATGCAGTGGCTGACAGCCACAGAAAACCTCATGAAAGGCGCTCAGGGCTGCCGGTACTAGCGTCTCCTCCAGCAACCTCTACACCTGTCGTCCACCAGCTTTGCATGGTAGTTACAGTCCATGTCCGGCACAGCAGGGTCCCAGGGATGGGGCTTTGCCACCAGCGTAAAGCAACCATAAGGACCAATCGTCTTACGCCAGTGCTCGTAAGTCATCGGATCCTCAAAGGGACTTTTCATAGCTCAAAGAACTTCGTCAGGTGCATGTCGCTAGGCACCTCGAACCAAACTTCCTTACCTTCGTCATTGGTACTCAGGTAAGACAACCTTCTTGTCTTTGGGTTAATGTCCATTGTCATTACTTCAGGACACGAACCAATAGCAATCTCCAGCAGCCTTTCTCTTTGCTCCTGTGTTTCAGCCTCCAGCTTGCCAGGCACACAGTAAGCTTTGCTTATCTTTCTTATTCTCATCACTCTTCACTTACTATCTCACCCTGCACAACTTTCTGCTCAGCCGCTTCCCTGACCTTCATAACGCCAGCTTCCAACATCTTTCTCTGCTGAGCCACCAACTCCAGCGTACTTCTTCTCAGCTCACTGATAGCGTCATCTTCCTTAACGTTAACATCCAGCTCCACCTTGGCCACCTCAGGCATCTTCAGATGACCCAACAAACTATTAGCCGCGTCAGTCCTGACCTTTTCACTCTTCGCATTCATCATCAGGTCAGCTTGAACATTCAGCGCCTGCTGAAACAACCCTTGGTTCAATAACCAACTAGGAACCAGCATCTGCTCTGTAACAGCAGCTACCAACAAGTTCTTATTATAAGCTCTCACATAACAATTAATATCCTCAACACTTGTCCCTTTATCAACCAATCTTTGAAACCTTTCAGGGAAAGTCTTTGTATACGCCTGTACATTCGAATCCCCTAAAGCTTTATAACTACAATACCTCACTGCATTCACATAATCCGTCATATTATATTTAGGCTCTTTCAATATCCGAGCCATGCCATACAAATTCTCTCTAAAGTTTTCCCTTAATTTATCATCCCCCAGCATTCCATTAAGTTTATCGACCAACTCCTGAGTAGCTAGATGTTTCCTATTCGCCGGGACACATCGTCTCAACACATCTAAACTGAACTGTTCCTCCTCAGGAATCTCGCTCAACAACGTAATCTCTTGATTTTCTTCAGATTTATTCACAATAACCCTCTAAAATATAAAAACTATCTGAAAGATAGTATCACTTTAGACAGAATCTGCAAATAACTTGTTGCATTAATGATACAAAGGGTTTGATAAAAATATAATAATTGGGTATGGAGCTAGTACTTACCCTGACACCGACTAAAAAAACTAAGTACCCCCCCACCTTAAACACCTTGTGGCCTTTACCGGTAGTACTACCCCTTAAGAGCACCTTGTCTTTCTCACCTTAACACTGTTCTACTCTTCTACTCCTTCCTCTTCTTCTACATCTACTACACTGTGATACTCAAGAAAAATACTAGTACTTACATATACTTATATATTATACCGGCGGCGAAGCCGCCTTTATTATATATGTAAATATTGGATTGTCAATGACATTGAAGAGCACCTGAAGACAAGAGCGGCGCTAACGCGCCTTGGCTTTGTAGTAATGGAGGATGAACAGCTTCGGCTGCCTCCAACCAGACCTTCGGGTGCTGGCGTTGCGCTTGCCCACCGTCAAAGGCAAGAGGTCACTGCTCAAGGTCAGAGCGGTCGCCAGAAGGGCTCAGAGGAAGAGGCAGAGGTTGTTGCTCAGGGGATGTGTAGGTCAGGCATACCGCTTGGCTCTAGAGAGCAGCCGCCAGAAGGACCGTACGGAACGCGAACAAGGCCAGCCCAGTAGGGCTGGCTTTATTTTTTTCAACAAGAGCGCCCTAGCGGGCGACTAGGCTTCTTTGTTGTGGAAGTCAGGCATTGGGTCTGGCTCTTAACTTGGAGGAACTACCATGTTCCAGGCTCGCGTCGTCTATTCCGCTCCTGGTGAGACTGAGAGGAAGGAAGAGTACTTCCCTACGTGGGAGGCTGCTCAGGCTTACCAGAAGGCTCTCTTCGCCTCCTGGGTAGCTCAGAAGCTCAGGGGCGACATCTACCTCGCTGTCGAGGAGGGCAGCTGGGGCTAGGTCTTAAGGTCACTCTTCGGAGTGGCCTTAATTTTTGTTGCTCGCTACCGCTCACAACTCGCCTTCGGCGAGTTTTGCGGGCTTTATTTTTTATGGAGAGTCAAATGGCTAAATATGCCAAACCAAGAAACTACAAACATGGCAAAACCAATACCAAAGAATATGACATCTGGAAAAG
>CALAZS010000178.1 GCA_937926265.1 uncultured Gammaproteobacteria bacterium | reverse complement strand
TTTTGATCTGACTGGTCTTTTTGATCTGACTGGTTTTGTTGTTCTGATTGGTCTCCCTGTTCAGGAAGATCTGATTTCACTGGTTTTATACTTTCCTGTTGCACTAAAGAAATATCGTTAGATTTATCCTTAGGTATAGCGTTTGTTTCTTTTGCTTGAGGTATCTCTATTTGCTTAACAACGTTATTGTTTTTTTCTTCAACAGCATCTGTTTCCGTTTCATCAAGCTTTACAGGCAAAGGTAAAGGTTTTAGTGTTTTCGGAAGCTCGGCAGCGACCTCGGCTTCCTCTTTATTTTCAATTGATTGATTAATTTCATCCTGAAAATAGATAATCGTGCTGATAATTGAAAGAAACAGAATTACCCCGACTACAACCAGCGGGTTTTGCCAAAATTCTTTTTTTTGTTCCTGGTCAGGCTCAATTACCTGGTTTAGCTTGGAGAACTGTAAATACCAAAGAATTTTTCCCGGAAGCCCTTTAGATTCTTTATAAATAATTTCCAGTTGTTGTTCATTGCCAGGTTCCAAGCTTTCAGGATCAACATGCTGAATAAAATTTTTAATTTCATTTTGATGAAGTTTTGGAATATCTAGCGTCTGAACCCTGTCTTTCCATTGAGACAGTAATATCGGACTTAGCGGTAATGCATAGATGTCTACAGCTGAAAATATGATGCTCTTCAGGTTTTTCTTGTTATCTGAAGAGTTGGTTAATTCAATTATTTGATTCAACGTATCAGATTGCAGCTGTTCGATATCATCGATAATCAGTAATAATTTTTTTTCATCGAACTCATGATTTTGTAATTCACTTGGCAGTTGTTCGAATGAAGTTGCTTGTTCCAATAATGGTGTAGCTCCAGCTATAACCTTGAGCAATTCCTGATCATTGATGATACTGGACCCTTCGACCAGGCAAACGTAAAAATCTTCTGATAATAGTTCACTGAGATGACGTGCCAGACGGCTTTTACCTCCACCGTCATGAGCATGAACGAAAGGGATTAACTCTGTATTCGCAAGCAGGTGACTTATCAGGTCAAGTCTTTGAGTTAAATCAGGAGTTAGAAAATAACTATAATCCAGATTTAACGCCTGATGATTATTTTCCGAGATATTCATCCAGGATTTCTTTTAATGCGTTTTGGTCAAAATCCGATGTTACTAGCGATTCACCAATTGATTTCATCAGAACCAGTCTAAGTTGACCTTCCTGAACTTTTTTATCAACTGACATTAAGTCAATAAATTGCTTTGAGGTCATTTCCTGAGGGGGAGATATTGGTAAATTTGCTTTTTTAATTATTTCTTCAGTTCGGGATACTTCTTCAGTACTAAGCCATCCAATTCTATTAGATAGTCTTGCAGCCATACACATACCTGCAGCAACTGCTTCACCATGAAGCCATTGCCCATATCCCATGCCTGTTTCGATAGCATGACCAAAAGTATGACCCAAGTTTAGTAACGCCCGCTTTCCTGATTCTTTTTCATCTGCTGCGACAATTTCTGCCTTGTCCTGACAGGATCTTTCGATGGCATAAGCCAAACTTGAAGCATCCCTGTTCACTAATTTCTCAATATTTTCTTCAAGCCATTCGAAAAACACTTCATCATTGATCAAGCCATACTTAATGACTTCTGATATGCCTGCTGCAAGCTGCCTGTCATCCAGTGTCGATAAAGTTGAGGTATCGGCGATTACACATAATGGCTGATGGAAAGCACCAATCATGTTCTTTCCTAAAGCATGGTTGACGCCCGTTTTCCCACCAACGGAAGAATCAACCTGGGCCAATAATGTGGTGGGTATCTGTACGAAATTAACACCACGCTGGTAACTGGCTGCCGCAAAGCCCGTCATATCACCTACCACCCCACCGCCAAGCGCAATTAATGTACATCCACGGTCAAAGCGGTTTTCAAGTAGTTTAGAAAAAATCTTATCCAGAATATCCAGGGTTTTGTATTGCTCGCCATCTGGCAATACGACTGTTTCAACCTGCTGAGCTGATAGAGCGTTTAAAATAGTTTTCAGGTAAAGAGGCTCTACAGTTGTATTTGTAACAACCAAAACCTGTTTTGACTTGATATGTTTACTGTAGAGATCCTGATTTGCTATCAGAGACTGGCCAATATAAATCGGATAGCTTCTTTCACCTAGATCAACATTTAATTCGCGTGTTTGATCTTGCATCAATTTTCATCAAAATACTGGTTGATTTCCTTGGTAACACTCATTGCACTTCTTTTTTCAGTAACCACAGTAAGGTCCGCTATTTCACGGTACAAAGGCTCACGTTTTTCCATCAGCTCTTCTAAAGTCGATTTTGGGTCATCATTTTGAATAAGGGGACGACCTTTATCATGGATAGTTCTTTCGAATTGCTGATCGGGAGAGCAATGAAGGTAAATAACAAAGCCTCTTGAAGCGAGGAAATTCGCAACCTCCGGTGTCGTAACTGCGCCCCCGCCTGTTGCTAAAACAATATTTTCTTTTTCTGTGAGCTCTTCAATTATTTTAGCTTCACGCTTTCGAAAACCTGATTCACCTTCATATTCAAAAATTGTGGCTATATCCACACCTGTTCTTTCTCTAATTACACTATCGCTGTCGATAAAGTCTAAACCAAGCGAACTTGCCAGCTGTTTTCCAATCGTACTTTTTCCAGCCCCCATGGGACCTATGAGATATATCTTTGTTGGTCTTTTCATAGCCTAATAATACGACAGACAAAAAAAACCGGCTACGGGGAAATCCCGAAACCAGTTTTGGTAGAGTAAATATACTTTATTGTATTGTTAGGGATTCTTTTACTATTCGGGGAGTAACAAAGATCAATAACTCCCGCTCGTTGATTGAATCTTCCGTACGTTTAAATGCCCATCCTACGAC
>CALAZS010000177.1 GCA_937926265.1 uncultured Gammaproteobacteria bacterium | reverse complement strand
CCTTCGTCGCCCTGAGCAACATCGCAGCCGTACAGCAGAATATCTGCATCAGAACTCAGGTGATTGCTCCATCCACTGAGGTCATCGGAACGGTCAGCAAGGGCCTGGCTATCAAGAATTGTGGAACCAAGAACCAGTTGCGCCTGGTCACCGTGTGAAAGTACGTGAATGGATTCGATATCCTGGTATTGAGCCAGGGTCTCGGAAATCTGGTCGATGCCGTCTGCGTCGGCAGTTAATTCAACTATCAGTGTGTGTTCCGGAATTTCCTGGATATAGGGTTCGATTTCTTTTACACGGGAATCAACGAAAATGATGGATGTGGTGTTTGAAGTTGCAGAGAAATCGACGTTTTCAAATATTTCCTGGATTTCCTGCTGTTCTGATTCGGATGAAGATGAAGTGACCTCGGCTTCAACAGGGGCAGAATCAACTGATTCGACGGCATCCACGACTGAAACAAGAGCCGCAGCATCGAGTAAAATTCTCGGCTCAAGCGCTAACATCCCCTGCGTGGCGATCAGATAAGGTTTGGTTTCCGGCCCAGAATTACTCATTCACTCGTCCTAAATTCGATAAGCATTTGAAAAATATAGGGTTTTTACGAAAAAATATTGATCAGCAATCAACATCACGCAAAATCTGAAAATACATAGTAAATTAAAGCTTTAGATATATATACTGGCAAGGGTTAATATACAACTAAAGTACTATAAACCCTAAAATTATTATAATAATAAGTAAATTTAATTATTATCATAAAATCAGGTAATAACACTGGTTTCGAGGCTAATTTTTCTGTAATTTCGAATGAAACTTGTTCAAAAACGCTACTGGCAACCACTGGTAATGGGTCTTGCTGTAATTGCAGGCATTCTGTATGCGCAAACCTCCACAAACCCATCAGTTGCAGCAACCCTGGAAAGACTTGAGGGTATTTTCTACGATGTTCGCATGCGCTTTTTCCTGCCAGATGAGCCGGAACCTGATCCTCGTGTCGTCATAATTGATATCGATGACAAAAGCCTGAATGAAATTGGCCGCTGGCCCTGGCCAAGAGTAAATTTAGCCAAACTCATCTTCCAGTTAACTACCGCATCCCCTGCATCGATAGGGCTCGAAATCATGTTCCCAGAACCGGCATTGTCGCCACTGGAATTACTGAAGTCCGGCTCGGGAAATACTGACCTTGCCGATCTTATTCCTGAAGAAATAGAACAAATCAATGAAACCATTGATGGTGATGTCCAGTTTGCCAATGCAATAGGCAATAGTACCGTGGTCCTGGGCTTCAGCCTGGCACCTAACCAGGACTCATCTACTGGAACACTGCCTGAACCCGCGCTTGAATTAACAGAATCTGAACGCGATGTTTTATTGGTCGCTGAAATGCCAGGTTACCTTGCCAGTATTCCAGCTTTGCAGGAAGTTGCCTCAGGTGCCGGTTTTGTATTTGTTAAGCCGGATGATGACGGCATTATCCGCTGGGGCAATATGGTACTTGATTATGAAGGTGGTCTTTTCCCATCGTTATCCTTAGCGCTGATACAACATTATCTTGGCATGCCGCCAATTGAACTCATCAAGGCAAGAGACATTGAAGGTAACCATGTCCTTGAAGGCATTTCACTTGGTGGCATGATAACCATTCCTACCGATCCCTATGGCCGGGTACTGGTACCATTCAGGGGCGGACCCAAAAGTTTCACCTATCTTTCAGCGACAGACATTATCCACGACAGGTTTGAGCCAGAAATTTTAACTGATGCAATTATTTTGATCGGCTCAACCGCACAAGGATTATATGACCTCAGGGCGACGCCGGTTGGCGCGATTTATCCCGGCGTTGAAGTGCACGCCAATCTAATCCTTGGCATGCTCGATGAACAGTTTCCGCAAACAGCTGAATGGTCAGATGGATTTAACTATTTAATGATTCTGGTGGTTGGTACCCTGCTTGCCCTGATCATGCCCAAATTACAACCTGGCAGACTGGTGCTAATCACTGCACTTTCCATTATCGCTTATATCGCCTTTAGCTTTTGGCTCTGGGAAAACGATCGCATTGTGTTGTCACAGGTTTTACCCCTCACCATGCTTTTCTGGCTTGGCGCTATCAATGCCGCGTATGGATTTCTGCGTGAAACCTCTGAACGCAAGTATCTGAAAAACATCTTTGGCCAATATGTGCCCCCGGAAATTGTTGAAGAAATGAACCGGGAACCTGATGCCTCTTTTGGTTTTGAAGGTGAAAGCCGCGAAATGACGGTTCTGTTTGCCGACATCAGAAGTTTTACCACCATTTCTGAGTCCCTTGAAGCCGATGACTTGAAGCGTTTATTAAATTACTTTTTCACACCGATGACAGAGATCATCTTTAACAACCGCGGAGCTATCGACAAGTATGTTGGCGATATGATCATGGCTTTCTGGGGTGCCCCCCTCGATGACAAGCTGCATGCAAGGCATGCGATTTTTGCCGCACTTGAGATGCTGGAAAAACTCGATGCGATGCAGGATGAACTGAAAGAACGGGGCTGGCCGGAAATCAAAATTGGTATTGGTTTGAATACCGGGCGCATGAATGTCGGGGACATGGGATCAAAATTCCGCCGCTCCTACACTGTATTGGGAGATGCGGTTAACCTGGGATCGCGTTTGGAAGGTTTAACAAAATTTTACGGTGTAGCACTTTGTATCAGTGAAACCACGATGGAAGGCGCCCAGGATTTAAGTTATCGATTACTGGATAAGGTACGTGTCAAAGGCAAGCATGAAGCCATCAAAATTTACCAGCCATTGAAACTTAC
>CALAZS010000176.1 GCA_937926265.1 uncultured Gammaproteobacteria bacterium | reverse complement strand
GAAATAATTTTTAAAGAAAATACTAATAAACCGTTATTCACAGAATCTGTGGATAACTTTGTTAATAACATGAAGAAAATTAACGTTGAGCCCGTTATTTACTAGTCACATGTTAAATTGTAAAAATTTTATACAATTAAAATATTCTTAATAAAAAACAATAACTTAAAATTTTTATACCAATTTTCAAAAAAGATCTTGACGAATTCTTTAATGATATTGTAAGGGCCATACTGTATTGTGCATAAATACACGAAAATTTCCGATTTTTTCCTTAAAAATGACTTATTCCACGATTTATTTTAGGCATGAATTTCTTTAAAATCCGTACCTTACGCATCCTGATCCTGCTCATCATCCTCGCCTATGTTGCCATTTATTCCCAAAAGCAATTACTGCGAACCACCAACTGGCTCGACACCATGGATGTCGTCATTTTCCCGATCAACGGCGACCAGCACCCCGATACCACCCGTTACATCAGGGGGCTCCACAGCATAGACTTTGATGAAATCGATGACTTCACAAAAAAATTCGCCAAACACTATGATTTACATCTTTTAGAGCCTACCAGGGTGAGACTTGGATCTGAGGTTGAAGAACTGCCACCTCACCCACCTGCGCCATCAGATTCGACTCTGTCAAAAATCATCTGGAGCCTTAAACTGCGCTACTGGGCCTGGCAGAACACCCCGGATGACGCATCCAACCTGACACGGGCACGTATCTACGTAATTTATCACCAGGGAGAGCCAGATGTTGCCCTGCCTCATTCACTCGGTCTGCAAAAAGGCCTGATTGGAGTCATTCATGCCTTCGCCGATGAAAAACAGGCCGGGCAGAATAATATTGTGATTGCACATGAGTTACTGCATACGGTGGGCGCTTCCGATAAATACAATGCCGATGGCACACCGGTTTTCCCGGAAGGCTTTGCAGTACCTGAACAAAAACCACTTTATCCGCAGTTCAAGGCTGAAATCATGGCAGGACGCGTGGCTATCGACCCGCACCGGGCTGCAATGCCGGAATCTCTTAAACATGTTGTGATCGGAAAAAAAACAGCTGAAGAAATTGGCTTTGCCAGCCAATTACTAGATTAGTTAATGCAAAATAATTTCACACATAAATTGTGAAATTTTTTCTCATGGAAAACACCTATAAAGTGAGTGGCTTTTATGAAATAACCCGGTCATTGTCTTAACAAAAATCAATGAAAATCTTTATTCAAAATGCTTAACTGGACAATTACGATTCTGTATAAACATCTATAGAAAATAATAAATATGTCCGCTTTCGATGTGCTTTTAGTTGGTGTAAGTCAAATGGAAAGGACGATCCTGGAACACTTTATCGGCGAAAATTTAAGTTACGCTTATGCCGACTCTCCAGACCAGGTGAGCAAATTCACAAAACAGAAAAAACCTGAAATCACCATTTGTGATGTTGAAACACCTGGCATTGATGCCCGTGAAATCTGTAATTCACTGAATTCAGAAGCAGACTCAAAACCCTGTGTCTTTCTATCTTCAAGGGATTTGCATACTGAAAGAAGAAAAAGCCTTCTGAAATTCAAGAACTGCTACCTGACAAGACCCTATTC
>CALAZS010000175.1 GCA_937926265.1 uncultured Gammaproteobacteria bacterium | reverse complement strand
GAAGGTAAATGTGGCGAAGGCAAATGCGGTGGTGCTGCAAAATCTTCTGAAGGTAAATGTGGTGAAGGCAAATGCGGTGGTAGCAAATAATTTAGCCTGAACTGATGTCATCCCCGTGAAAACGGGGATGATAAAAAAACCTACAACAAATCATCCAACCAATTATGAATTCTCCTGTTTATCCTGTTTCCGGCAGCGGCCTTGGTCTTAGAAGAGACTTTCTCGATGATGCAATTGCCATGGCTAATAATTACCCTGAAGACTCATTGGGCGACTGGCCTGTTAACTTCTGGGAAGTTGCCCCTGAGAACTGGATGAACATTGGTGGCGCTTTTGGCAAGAAGTTTCGACAACTTACTGAAAGGGACACATTCGTCTGCCATGGCTTATCTCTATCCATAGGCAGCACAGATCCACTTGATGTGGATTTTGTTAAGGCTCTTAAAGCTTTTTTTAAAGAACACAATATCGTTTATTACTCTGAACACTTATCTTACTGTTCGGACTCAGGTCACATGTATGACCTGATGCCCATTCCATTTACCGAAGAAGCTGTGCGTCATGTCGCCGGCCGCATAAAGCAGGTTCAGGATATTCTTGAACAGCGCATCGCCATGGAAAACGTCAGTTATTACGCAGCACCCGGCCAGGAAATGGATGAAATTGATTTTCTGAAAGCGGTTCTCGAAGAGGCCGACTGCGATTTTCACCTGGACATTAATAACATCTACGTAAACAGCATTAACCACAGCTACGACGCAGCTGAGTTTTTAAGCCGCATACCGGCAGAAAGGATAGGCTATGCACACATTGCCGGCCATTATGTCGAAGCTGAAGATTTACGTGTAGACACTCATGGTGCAGATGTTATTGATCCGGTATGGAACTTACTTGACGAAGCTTATAAACGATATGGCGTTTTCCCGACGCTATTAGAACGAGATTTCAATATTCCCTCATTTGACACATTACTTAAAGAAGTTGAAACCATCGCGGCTTATCAGAAAAATAATCAAAATCAAGCAAATAGCATCAGGGCATAACCATGACTGACTTTGCCCATCATCAACAGCAGTTTGCAGCCCATATCCGCAATCCTGTTAACAACCCGGCGCCTGACAACATCGAAGACCGTCGCATGGCGATCTATCGTGATCTGTTTTACAACAACGTCAACGGCTTCATTTCGAACACTTTCCCGGTATTGAAATCAATTCTCTCCGAGAAGCGATGGGATGAACTCAGCCGTGATTTTTTTGCATCTCACAGCTGCAGTACACCTTTTTTTGCTGATATCTCGCTTGAGTTTATTAACTATTTACAAAACGAATTCCAGCCGGCAAAAGAAGACCCTGCTTTTATCCTCGAACTTGCTCATTATGAGTGGGTTGAAATGGCAGTAGCCATTTCAGATGAAGATAAGGATGCACCTGCAGTTGATCGTAATGGAGATTTACTGGCATACCCGCCAATGCTTTCGCCGGTGATGTTTAACCTCAGTTACCAGTTCCCTGTGCATACCATTGGACCTGATAACCAGCCGGATGAAGCACCTGCGGAAGTTACTCACCTTGTGGTCTACAGAGACCGACAGGACAACGTGCATTTTCTACAGATCAATGCCGTTTCCCAGCAACTGATCGAATCGATTAAACAGAATCCTCAAGTATCAGGCCTTGAGATTATTACTGCAATCGCTGAATCAATAAATCACCCTAACCCCGAAGTTGTAATCGAAGGTGGCAAGCAAATGCTTTACAACCTTCGGGAGAAAAACGTCATTATCGGTACCCGGTTATAAGCATCGGGCCGCGGGTACACCAGAGGCATAAATATGATAAACTTAATTAACAAATTTCAGGCCATTCTCGACTGGTTTAACATTTTGATTTTCTTGGACC
>CALAZS010000174.1 GCA_937926265.1 uncultured Gammaproteobacteria bacterium | reverse complement strand
GGTGGCTTTACTTATTCGCCGTATGACCAATCCGGTATTAAAAACAATATCGACATTTGGTGATTATGCCAGCTGGCTGGTGACTTTGCTGCCTGTTGTCACAGGCATGATGGCAGTATCTCACCTTGGCGGACGTTACGAGACTGTTCTGGCCATCCATATACTCTCAGTGGAACTGTTGTTTGTCTGGTTCCCTTTCAGCAAGTTGGTTCACGCTATCTTTACTATTCCTTCACGTGCGCACCTGGGTGCCACCTTTGAAAGAAGAGGAGTCAAAATATGATCGACATGAACGTATTTCAGCAGTTCCGTGAAGGTATCCAACAAATGGGTCAGATGCAGCCCGAGGTTACCCTTTCGGACCAGGAGCGCGTGGATAATGCCAAGAAGGTCTTCCTGAAAAAAATTGACCGGGTACTGGCGACTGACCTGGAGAGCTGTATTCATTGTGGTCACTGTGCCACGGCCTGTCATTTTGCCGTATCAACCAATGATCCCAAGTACACACCAATTCGCAAGCTGGATTTATTAAAGCGTTTTTATCGGCGTGAACTTTCGCCAATGCGCTGGATGCACAGACTTTATACCAGTGATATCAGCCTGAAAGATCTCGAAGACTGGCAGGAGCTGGTTTATGATTCCTGTACAGAATGTGCCCGGTGTGCCCAGGTTTGCCCAATGGGAATTAACATTGCCTCGGGCGTCAACGTTATGCGTGAGGCTTTGGCAGATGCCGAGTTGATACCGGTTGAACTGGCGATGGTTGAAAAGGAACAGTACAACAATAAATCTGTATTTGGTTACGGCAAGAATGAGTTTAACCAGACAGTTGAGCATCTTCGCAGCCAGGGTCTTGATGTGCATGTCGATAAGCCCAAGGCGGATGTTTTGATGTTGACAGCTGTAATTGATGGCCTGCTGTTCAATGATGCGCTGATTGGTACGATTAAAATTCTTAATCATATGGGGCTGGACTGGACGTTAAGCAGTGACAATTTTGAAGCCGCCAACTTTGGTTTGCTGTCCGGTTATGAGGTCGGACAAAAAGCAGCCAGTGACGGTATTATCCAGAAAGCCGTTGACCTGGGAGCCAAGATGATACTGGTGCCCGAATGTGGTCATGCGTATCCGGCGTTACGATGGGACGGGCCAAATGAATATGGTAAAGAACTGCCTTTTGATGTCTATACCATGTCCGAGTTTGTTGGTCGTGAAGTCGAAGCCGGTCGACTTAAGCTGAAGAAAATTGAAGGTGGATTGCATGCAACCATGCATGATCCCTGTAAAATCGCCCGTCATGGTGGCGTAATGGAAGAACCCAGGCGAGCGCTTGATGCCCTGGGAGTCGATCTTACCGAAACACCTTCAAATCGTGAAATGAACTGGTGTTGCGGTGGTGGCGCCGGTGTCTTCCTGATTAACCGTGCCAGTGACTTACGCCAGAAAGCTTTCTCCATCAAGATAGATGAGGTGAATAAAACCGGTGCAGATACCATTGTGGTTTCTTGTGGCAGCTGCCGTTTGAATTTCCTCGGTGGTGCAATGCAGGCTAACTGGCAAAAAGATATCAAGAGCTTTGTTGCACTGGTTGCAGATAACCTGGCATAAGCTACCGAATAATTAAATAAGGAAACAGATATGGCTGAAAGAGTTGTAGTAGATCCTATCACCCGAATCGAAGGTCATTTA
>CALAZS010000173.1 GCA_937926265.1 uncultured Gammaproteobacteria bacterium | reverse complement strand
AACCGCGATTATCCCTCTTAAGTGCCGTAGCGCGGATTTATTCCGCGCAGGCATCAATAAAGGGAAAACACCACGGGTTTACCCGTGGTAGTTAATTTTATAAATTACCTGGCTGATGACTGACTAAAGTTTTGCACATTTTGCAAGGTCGTGAACAATGCTGGCCTGCATGGCGCATCCACGTTGCTCGTCAGTAAATTTACGGCATTCCTGTATCATTTCAGCCTGTGGCTTAGCGAGTTTTTTCAGAATAGATGTTGTGTGTTTTACAACTTTGCCACACTGTGAAACCGGAACAGGTTGGAAACTTTCACTGCAACCGCTCAGATTAATAACGGCAAAAATAGAGGTTAAAAGAACAGTTGAACCTGTTTTTTTGATTTTCGCTGATTTTTTATCTTTTCCAGTTTTATTGTTTTTTCCGAAGCTATAATTTTTCATGGCAAATTTTGTGAAAACAATGATTAGTTAAGTTCCAGATAGTGGTTAAATTTCAGATAATAGCTACTAAATTCTAGACGATTGAAATGGTTTTGCTTAAAAAGCTTAAATCACTTTCGAAAAACGTGTTTTTTGCTGTTGTTTCATGTAAACATCAAACACCATGCAAATGTTTCTTATCAGGAAACGTCCCTTGGGAAGAACTTCAATTTTGTCTTGATCACTGGAAACCAGGCCGTCATCAACCATTGAAGTTAATAACTTCAGCTCATCAGAAAAATATTCAGAAAAATGGATTCCCCATTTATTTTCAATATCACTAAACAATAATTCGAAATTACAGATAAGGCTTGTGATGACATCTCTGCGAATTTCATCATCCCGATTTAACCTAAGGCCTCTGAATACGGCAAGTTCATTGTTATCAATTTTTTCGTAATACTCTTCGAGTGTTTTCAGGTTCTGCGAATAGGTTGGCCCGACCATGCCAATCGAAGTTACACCCAGACCAATCAGGTCGCATTCTGCATGAGTTGAATATCCCTGGAAGTTACGGTAAAGAGAGCCGTTTCGTTGTGCTATAGCAAGCTCATCATCAGGTTTGGCAAAGTGATCCATGCCGATATAGACATAACCTGCAGCAGCCAGTTTGTCTGCTGTCATGGTCAGGATATCGAGTTTTTCCTGGGAAGAGGGCAGCTCAGACTCATTAATCCGTCGTTGTGGTTTAAATATCTGAGGCAAATGTGCATAGTTGAAGACTGACAGGCGGTCCGGCGATGCCTGAATGATTTTATCCAGCGTTTTTTCAAAGGAAATGACTGACTGAAATGGCAGACCGTAAATCAGGTCAATGCTGACAGAACGAAAACCCTGCTCCCTGGCAGAGTCGAGTACTGTAAACGTCTGTTGCTCAGTCTGTAGCCTGTTAACTGCTACCTGAACATCATGATCAAAATCCTGAACGCCAAGACTCATGCGATTGAAGCCTAACTGGCGTAAAAGTTTAACAGTTTCTGCAGTTGCTTCCCGGGGATCTATTTCTATTGAATATTCACCCGTGTCATCACTGGCCAGGTTGAAGTTCTCAGCAGTTTTTTCCATCAGTTCAGACATTTGTGCATGGCTGATAAATGTTGGTGTACCACCGCCCCAGTGTAATTGTTCAACAGTACGTTTGTTATCAAACAGCTGGGCTTGCAATGACATCTCTTTATAAACGCGGTCAAGATAAGGCTGGGCTTTGGACCGATCCTTGGTGGCGATCTTGTTACATCCACAATAAAAGCAGACGGTGTCGCAGAAAGGGATATGGAAGTAGAGTGATAAGCCTTTTGTTGAATTATTACTTTCCCTGGCAGTTTCAGCATATGCCTGCTGGTCAAACGCTTCGTCAAATTGAAGTGCTGTAGGGTAAGAAGTGTAACGTGGACCTGACTGGTCATATTTTTTAATCAGATCAAAATCAAAAACAAGCTCTTGGTTCATGGGTAATCCCGGTATTCGGTGATTTGGCTTATTTTATCGGAATTGCTCAAGTTCGTCGCGTGTCAACATGAAAACGCCATCGCCACCACGGTCGAATTCAATCCAGTTGAAACTGGTTTCGGGGTATTGCTGCATCAGTAATTCTGCACTGGCACCAACCTCGACAATCAGTATTCCCTGGTCAGAAAGCCATTCTGAGCTTTCCCGTAGAATTCGATCTACGATATCCATGCCATTAATTCCCGCTTCAAGGCCTATTTGAGGCTCATTAAGGTATTCAGCGGGTAGAGAGCGGTATTCAGCTTCACTTACGTAAGGCGGATTGGAAACGATAAGGTCAAATTTTTGCCGTGGGATCCTGTCAAAAACATCAGAATTTACGGTTTTAATCCGTGCATGAAGGTCATGGCGTTCGATGTTCTGTTTGGCTATGGTCAGGGCTTTTTCAGATATATCGCTCAAAACTACCGAGGTATTGGGCAGATAGGCTGCACTGGCGATACCAATACAACCGCTGCCGGTACATAAGTCCAGAATATTGTGCAGATTATCCGTCTCAGCCCAGGGGAAAAATTCCTGTTCAATCAGTTCAGCAATAGGTGACCTGGGTACCAGGACGTCTTCACTTACTTTAAACTCAAGCCCGGCAAAGAATGCGTTGCCCGTCAAATAGGCCAGTGGCTTTTTGGTTTCTATACGTTGTTTTATCAGGTTGCCGATCTGCTGTTTTTCAGTTTCTGTTAAACGGCAGTCCAGGTAATTGTCAGGCAGGCTGAAATCCAGGTTCAAAACATGGATAACCAATGCCAGGGCTTCATCAAGGGCATTATCACTACCATGGCCAAAATGCATTGCGTTACGGTTAAATTCGGAAGCGGCATACCGCACCAGGTCACGTGCGGTTTCAAAATTTGAAAGTTCAGGGGTCATTGCGAGTCGAATAGGTCAATAATGTTGCTAATGCTATGCAATAATTGATGAAAAAAACAGGTCTTCTCAATTATTCAAACCAGAAATTCTGATATGGCTTTTTTTTCAACATTAAAATTTCAGATCGGCATGGCACTTTTTTTTCTTGTTTTTGCCATGGCCGGTTCAATGCTGGCAACCCAGTATATTTTCGAACAGATCTACCAGGCAGAAAAAATCATTCAGCTGGGCGGTAAATTACAGAAATCGTCCCAGCAGATGTCAATGCAGGCTATGAACTACCTGGCCAATACGCCATCTGACAGTTCAACCTACGAGAGAGATTTAAAACTTTATTACAAGGACCTTGTTGCTCATATCGATACTTTTGACATGATCGATAATGCATTCATGTCGAGCCGTTTCAGCCAGGAAATGACGGGTATGGATGACATGATGGAAACCACGCTGAGTCCCGATGTGGAAAAGGCGGTTAATGATCTTCACTTAACATGGACCAACTGGCGAAAAGTATTATTGGAAAAACTCGGTAGTGAACCGTCCATGCCAAGGCTTAACCTGGCGGCGCAATATATTGATAAAAACGGCAAGAGCCTCAGTGAAGCGTCCGACCGATTATTACTTAAGCTCTCTGATCATGCCTATTCAAGAAAACAGCAGTTACAGCAGCTGAATCAGTATGTGCTGATTTTCACCATATTCACGGCCATCATAATTATTTTCTGGTTCTACCGCCGAGTAATTCGCTCTTTGATTCAGACGGGCAAAGGAATGGAATTAATTGCTCTTGGGGATTTTAAGCATCGCTTGCCAGTAAAAGGCAATGATGAAATCAGCCGCATGAACGACCAGTTCAATTACCTGAATCAGCAGTTACAGATGCTGTTTCAGTTAATGACCAGGCTTTATGACGGCAGTAATCTGGATGAATCCCTGAAGTTTATTTCAGAAGAGTTTTCCACCATTTTACCGGTTGACTGGATTGGTGTGCTTTTCGTAACAGGGGATTCCAAAATTCAACTGGAAAGAGGCTACTACGAGGGGCATCCGGAAAATTTTGGATCGATCAGGTTCGACCTCGAAGGTACCCTGCTTAAACAATCCATGGATACACGCAGGCCATTGCATATTGAAGACATCAAGGTAAAGCTTTCTGAAAACCAGCGATACAAGTTTCTTAATATTTTGGTCAGCAAATCCTGTCAGGAAGCTATTTTCCTGCCATTGGTTCATTCTGAAAGTTTGCAGGGTGTTTTGGTATTTGCCTCAAAACAGTCTCATGCCTACAAAACCGAACATCTTGAGCTGCTTAAGAACCTCTCAATGCTGATTACCCTGAGTTTCAGTCAAACAGTCAAACTGGCTGATTATCAACACCTTGCTGCAATTGGACGTTTTGCAACCGGCATTGCCCATGAAATTCGAAGTCCACTGGCCACCATAAACATGGCGATAGAGTATTTCAGAAGTTCACCCGACATCAGTGAATCTGTAAGAAAACGAGCGTTAATTGCCAGTGACGAAGCTGAGCGGGTCAAGCACCTTATGGAAGAGATTTTACTGTATGCAAAACCCTTGAGGCTGGATACTCAAAAGCTTGATTTAATAGAGCTTGTCAATTATTCAATGGCACTGGTGAAGTCAGAATTTGAACAAAAAAATCTGCATTTTGAACTGCTTAGTGGTGATAACAATATCTTTGTGATGGCAGACAGGGAAAAACTCATTCAGGTTTTTTTGAATCTGTTTCAGAATGCGATTCAGGCATCCGAACAGGGTGGGGTAATTGTAGTACTCTTAAGCCGGGAGCCAGCTTCTGGCTGGGTGCAAATGGAAATCAATAATCGTGGTGAAATGATCGCAGCAGATTTACTGGGAAAAGTATTTGAGCCTTTTTACACTACGCGTGCGCATGGCACCGGACTGGGACTGAATATCGTAAAACGTATTGTTGAGGCTCACGGCGGGGAGATAAATGCAAGTTCCGGCAAAGACACCGGAACAACATTTAATTTAAGCCTGCCATCAGCATAATCAGGCGGCCTGTTTTTCTTTTATCAGGCGATGTTTGTCTGCACAGTTTTTTGCTTCGCCTTTGTCTACCAGTTCCTGCAAAGTAATATCGCCAAGGAAGTCGAAGATCTGTTTGCTTAAGTCATCCCAAAGGCTGTGAGTCAGGCAGCGCTGTCCAGCATGACAGTTTTGCTCTCCGCGACAGCGGGTGAATTCAACCCATTCATCTACTGCACAGATAATATTTGCAATCGAAATGTCTGCAGCCGGTTTGCCTAGAAAGTAGCCACCACCGGGCCCACGGACACCTTTGACCAGCCCTTTAGAGCGTAAACAGGCAAATAACTGTTCCAGGTAAGAAAGAGATATTCCCTGGTTTTCTGAAATATCAGCCAGTGTTACCGGGTTATCTGCGTTATGCAGAGACAAGTCCAGCATCGCTGTAACGGCATAGCGCCCTTTGGTTGAAAGTCTCATAGGTTTAGCCTCAAGAAAAAGATGGTTAAATAACCAAGTAAAATACTCAAGATTAAGATTAGCACTTATTTTCTGTTTTTGACAAGATGAAATTTGATTTTTTAGCTGAAACTCGGGATTTTAGTTTCTTTTTGAACCGGGGCCGGGGTAAAAATAAACTGGTGATTTTGATGCTTGCAGTAATTTAACCATTTGTAAATAAACAGGTTTTTTTTCCATTTTATCAGCAGCCCAGGGTGTGCATAACTGTTCAGCACAGGATATGAAGATTGCTTTAACTCAATAACTTCCAGCTGCCTTGAATCATGATAAACCCGCAGAATTGCATCAGGGTCAGGGGATTCTCTGTTTTCAAAATAATAAGTCAGGTGGATTAGCGTGGTGTATCTCGATTGCTCAAGAATCTCCAGGTGGAGATCCTGGTGGCTGGGCTGAGATGAAATATTCTTGCCCTTCATGCTCTGAATATCAGGGATCAAATCGAGAATGAGGCGATAATTTTCTTCACACAGGTCCATTAACTGACCGACACTGGGTTTAAACCTCAATGTGTTATCCAGCGTCCATGGGTAACAATGATATTGCATGTCTATGGTCTGTAAATGTCCAATGTTTTTGAGTAAATGTGTTTCATCGTTTTTTTGTCTATTATAGCGAGCCATTAAATATTTACCTTAAAATGTCACTAAACCTTCGATGATCAAATCTTTCAGAAAACAGATACATCAGCCGACACCTGCAAATTTGCGTCATTTTCGTTACTGGCCGACCTGGATTCTGCTCGGCTTTTATTTTGTTTTTTCCAGTTTGCCTGTCAGCTGGCTTGACGGATCGGCCAGAAAGCTCGCGGGGGTATTGGCGAAACATAATAAAAAGCGTTATCGAATCGTTAAAACCAATCTGGAGCTGTGTTTTCCCGAAAAATCAGAAACAGAAATCAATGATATGGTGACAAGGCATTTTGAATTTCTTGTCATGGGTTTAATGCATTACGGATTACTATGGTGGGCCTCAGAGAAAAAACTCAAATCGCTGATTTCTATTGATGGGTTGGAACACATTAATGCTATTAAGGAAAGTGGCGATAATGTCATTGTGCTTTTATCACATTGTACCGGCCTCGAGTTTGCGGTTCTGGCTATCAGCAGTCAGTTTGAATCAAGCGGCCCCTATAAACCATTTGAAAACCCGGTACTCGACTGGCTTATCCAAAGATCCAGGGAAAGGTTTGGCGATAAATCATTTACCCGAGAAGATGGCCTTCGGCCAATCATAAAATCCGCCAGGCAGGCCAAAGTGATTATTTACCTTGCAGATGAAGACCTCGGGCCCGAAGTGTCAGTCTTTGCTGAATTTATGGGAATCAAAAAAGCCACCGTGCCAGTATTGGGACGATTGGCGAAATCCTGCAAAGCTAAAGTCCTACCTGCATTCAGTTGTTACGACCCAGGTATGAATCAGTACAAGGTAACCTTGTTTGCACCAGTCGAAAACTTTCCCAGAAATGATGTTGATGAAGACTGTTTGATGATGAACCGGATGATCGAGACAACAATCCACTCATGTCCCGTGCAGTACTTCTGGCCTTTGAAGTTGTTTAAAACCAGGCCAGAGGGTGAGCCCAGGGTCTACCATTAATAATTTTCGTCTCTTCGTTTTCTGGATAGCAGGACATAAGTTGCACCGGTTCCACCATTCCAGGAAGGCGCAGAACAAAATGCCAGGACACTTTCAGATTGCCTGAGCCACTGGTTGGTTTTCTGCTTGAGGATAGGCTGCCGGTTTTCCGAACCTTGACCTTTGCCATGAATAACAAGCACACACCGAAGCCTTTTTTTCAGTGACTGATTTAGAAAGCGCTTCATTGATGTATTGGCCTCGACGACGCGCATGCCATGTAAATCAAGCATGGCTTCAGGCTCAATATAGCCTCTTCTCAGGTCTGAAAATACCCGGTTCTGGATGCCGGGGCGCTGGAACAGTAATTCGTCGCCTGTTTCAATGCTGAGATCCGCAAATTCATCATTGTCTTCATCGTCAGCGGTAAGATTCAGTTTTTCAGGTTTGGGTTTCCGGGTTTTATGCAGCACTTTATCCTGCTGAATTGGTGCTACATCCTGCATCGCCTTTTGAAATTCATCTAAATCATTATTTTTTTCTTGATCGGACATGATTGCTTAAAAGGTTCTGCTGATTGTTCCTGTCATAGTTCTGGTAAGGGATCTGGCCATAGATCTGATAAGGGATCTGGTAATTGAGTCTGTTTATGAGAGGGTTTTTGCCGTATATTCTAACTATTAAAAACTTATCCTTACAGTTTCCAGTTTACTCTTAAATGCATATTTTAGTCAGCAATGATGATGGATACCAGGCACCTGGGATTATAGCCCTAGTGGATGCCCTGAAAAAAATTGCTGATGTATCAGTAGTTGCCCCGGAAACGAATCGCAGTGGTGCCAGTAACAGCCTTACCCTGGAGAACCCGCTACGTCCAAGGCAACACCAGAATGGTTTTATCAGTGTCGACGGAACGCCCACAGACTGTGTCCACCTGGCCATTACCGGCTTGTTAAAACAGGAACCTGACATGGTAGTGTCAGGTATCAATGCCGGTGCTAACCTTGGTGATGATGTGCTTTATTCCGGCACCGTGGCTGCTGCTACCGAAGGCAGGTTTCTTGGGTTGCCGGCGCTTGCTGTGTCAATGGAATCACATAATCCCAAGTATTTCGAAACCGGGGCCAGGGTCGCCGTTGACCTGGTTAACCGTCTTTCAGAACTGCCATTCAATGGCTCAGGAATTCTGAACGTCAATGTGCCTGATGTTCCATACGAGGAATTAAGCGGTTTCCAGGTGGTTAGACTGGGGCATCGTCACAAGGCTGAACCGGTGGTTGAGTCTACTGACCCAAGAGGAAAAACAATTTACTGGGTAGGGCCTGCCGGAGCTGAACAGGATGCCGGTCCAGGTACAGACTTTTATGCTATCAGGCAGAAAGCGGTTGCGATTACCCCCATAAAAGTTGACCTCACAGATCGTGATGCTTTGCCTGCTGTTACCAGGTGGCTGGAAGGAAATGTCTGAATGTTAAACCATCAGGGTATAGGCATGACATCCAGGCGAACCAAGGAACGTCTGATTGAAAGACTTAAGTCTGAGGGTATTACCAACCTGGATGTGCTCAATGCCATTCGTGAGATACCCCGTCATTTGTTTGTTGACGAAGCACTGGCGAGCAGGGCATATGAAGATACCGCCTTGCCTATTGGGTTCGGTCAGACGATTTCCCAGCCTTACATTGTTGCGCGGATGACAGAGATATTGATAGGCCATGAGCAGCCGGTTAAATATGTGCTTGAAGTAGGAACTGGCTCGGGATATCAAACCGCCATTCTTTCGCGTCTTGTAACCCGGGTGTTTTCAGTAGAGCGCATTCAGGGCCTGCATCAGCAGGCACAGCAACTTTTACGAGAATTACAGATCAGAAACATCAAGCTTAAATACACCGATGGTGGTATGGGAATGCCTGAGTACGCACCCTATGACGGGATAATTGTCACGGCCGCACCCGAAGGTATTCCGTTAAGCCTTGTAAATCAGTTAAAACCTAACAGCATCATGGTCATGCCGGTTGGCACGAAGGATGAACAGGTTCTTATAAAAATTATTAAAACTGAAGATGGCTACGAAAAGGAATTCATTGAGCGGGTTAGTTTTGTGCCTTTACTTGGAGGAGTTTCCTGAATGAAAATTTTTTCCGGCTTGTACAAACATGTCATGCAGTGGTCCAGACATAAGCACGCCGAACGTTACCTGGGTGCCCTGAGTTTCGCCGAATCATCATTTTTTCCAATTCCACCTGATGTCATGTTGGCACCAATGAGTATGGGGCAACCTGACAGGGCCTGGCGATTTGCATTTATCACAACAATTACTTCTGTATTAGGGGGCTTGCTGGGATACCTGATTGGATTGTTTGCATTTGAGATGATTGAACCTCTCCTGCATGAGTTTCATTATCATGACAAATATCTTCAGGCTAAATCCTGGTTTGATGAATGGGGTTTCTGGGCAATTTTCATTGCTGGCTTTTCACCTATTCCCTATAAAGTTTTCACAATAACTGCCGGTGTGATTTCCATGGCGCTTCTGCCTTTTGTTATAGCTTCATTGATCGGGCGTGGTGCAAGGTTTTACCTGGTTGCGGGGTTAATGTCATGGGGTGGTGAAAAAATGGAAAAAAAATTACACCGGTACGTAGACATGCTTGGCTGGCTGACAGTATTGGCTGTTGTCATAGCTGTTTATTATCTTAAAGCCTGAGAGGATTGGCCTGTAATCCATTATCTAATCTCCCTGTAATCATGGTTTTCAGCAAAATACCTGTTTTAACGTCAATCCTGATCACTGTTATCGTTGGTGGCTGTTCCAGTTCGTGGAAAGCACCTGTTTCTTCTTATTCTTCAGGCCCATCGAAAAAAGCGACAGTTACTTCAAAAGGCACCATTAAAGGCAGTTTTTACAGGGTTGAAGCCGGTGATACACTTTATTCAATATCCTGGCGTTCCGGCAAGGATTACAAAACGTTGGCAAGATGGAATAACCTGCGCTCTCCATACACAATCTATAGAGGCGAACTGCTTAGACTGATACCTCCGAAAAAGACCGGAAATACCGCTGCCAAAACGACCACTACCACAACAGCCAATGCAGCAGCAAACAAATCCATTAATAAGCCAAAAACATCGACTAAAAAGCCGGTAAAAACATCGGTAAAATCTCAGGTATCGTCCACGGCTTCATCACAAGTTAAATTCAAAACAAATTTAAAATGGCGCTGGCCTACAAAAGGAAAAATTATAAAAAGTTTTAAAGCAGGTGACGATAGCCGCAAAGGTATTGTAGTATCGGGTAATGCGGGCCAACCAATCGTTGCTGCTGAGTCAGGAAAAGTGGTTTACAGCGGTAGTGGACTGATTGGATACGGTCAGCTTATTATTATAAAACATAACGATAATTATTTAAGTGCCTACGGATATAACAGGAAACTCCTGGTATCCGAAGGTGACTGGATTACCAAAGGAAAACAAATTGCAACCATGGGGACATTTAACCAGACTATCCCATCCCTGCATTTTGAAATCCGCAAAAATGGTAACCCAGTCAACCCGCTAAGGGTTTTGCCATAGAGGAAGTATGTTGGAGAAGCAGGGCTTATGGCTCAAGACAAAGATGATGAAGATGATCTGTTACTGATCGACGAACAGGATGATGCGGTAATAGAGGTAAGTGATGAAGACGTTCTCGAAAATGAGCCAGCAGAGAATAACGTCACTAGTGAAAGAAATACAGAAGAATTGCAGTCAGGTTCAGACGGCATTCTGGATCCGACCCGTATCTATCTAAGTGAAATAGGTGCTTCTCCACTCTTGACGGCTGAAGAAGAAGTCAAGTATGCCCGTTTAGCACAACAGGGAGATGAAGCTGGCCGTAAACGAATGATTGAGAGCAACCTTCGCCTGGTTGTGAAAATTGCCCGTCGTTACATGAACCGTGGCCTGGCATTACTTGATCTTATCGAAGAAGGCAATCTTGGCCTGATTCGCGCTGTTGAGAAATTCGACCCTGAAAGGGGGTTTCGTTTTTCAACCTATGCAACCTGGTGGATTCGCCAAACCATCGAAAGAGCGATTATGAATCAGACGAGAACTATTCGTCTGCCCATCCATGTCGTCAAGGAAATCAACGTTTACCTCAGGGCTGCCAGACAGTTAAGTCAGTCCATGGATCACGAACCATCGGCTGAAGATATTGCAGAGCTTCTTGATAAGCCTGTGAGTGAGGTTAAACGTATGTTTGGTCTTAACGAACGGGTAACCTCGGTCGATGTACCTTATGGTAAAGATGCCGAGAAACCATTGCTGGACAGCCTGCCGGATGAACAGGTTAAAGATCCAACAGAGACTTTGCAAAATGATGGTGTTAATGCACACATCGACAAATGGCTGAACAAGCTAAACGACAAGCAGCGCGAAGTCGTTGAAAGACGCTTTGGTTTACATGGCTATGAAAATTCAACACTTGAGCAGGTTGCCAATGAACTTGGCGTTACCAGGGAACGCGTCAGGCAGATACAGATTGATGCGTTAAGACGCCTGCGTAACATCCTGGAGCAGGACGGTTATTCAATCGATACGATCTTCAAATAGCTATTAATGCCGCTAAAGCATTTCTGCCTTCAGACAGCAGAATATTGAAGGTCCTGCAGGCTGCCGGAGTATCCATGATTTCAAATCCAACCTGCATGTCATACAGATAAGTCAGGCAGTTATCGTCTGGAAAAACGAGTTTGCTCCCGGTACCGATAATCACCAGGTCTTGCTTCAAAATGCCATCGATTTTCAAGTGTTCTGAGGTCAGTGAATCAATATCTGTGACACTCCATGATTGTGGAGGTTTGTCAGCTGAAAATATCTGGTTGCCGGAATATTGATGCTTATTAACCATGAAGCCGCCTACATCGTAGGATGTAATGTGAAAACTGTGGCTGTCGTCGCTCAGGGATAATTTCATCGTTTCATTGTACCTATCTTTGCTGAGACTAGTAATTGAATTTTTCCTGTTGCTCAGGTACGTTATCGGGTTTCTAACCAAATTATTTCACCTGGAAGCCAGAGGCCGACGTGTCAACACCCGAAATGGATGAATTTCGCCGCATCAAGCGGTTGCCCCCATATGTTTTTGCCATTGTTAACGAGTTAAAGGCCGCAGCCAGGAGTCGTGGTGAAGATATTATCGACTTTGGTATGGGTAACCCTGATCAGCCAACACCTGATCATATCGTTGATAAACTGGTTGAAGCTGCTCAGCGTAAAGATACGCACCGTTATTCCATGTCAAAAGGGATACCGCGTTTACGTCGTGCCATGAGCAACTGGTACAAGGAGCGTTATGATGTTGATCTTGACCCTGAAACACAGGTAATTTCGACCATAGGTTCCAAAGAAGGCCTGGCCCATCTTGCACTTGCAACAGTTGGTCCAGGTGATTCAGTTTTGGTACCCAACCCGGCATATCCGATTCATCCATACGGTTTCATTATCGCCGGTGCGGATGTCCGTCATGTGCCAATGACGTCCGAATCCGATTTCTTTGATAAGCTCCTCGAAGCCATCAAGGATTCTTGGCCACGCCCAAAAATGCTGGTGTTAAACTTCCCGGGGAACCCGACAACCCAGTGTGTTGAACTGGATTTCTTTGAAAAGATTATCGCTATCGCCAAGGAATATAATATCTGGGTAATTCATGACCTGGCTTATGCAGATATTGTCTTTGACGGTTATGTCGCACCGTCAATCCTTCAGGTGCCTGGGGCTGAAGATATCGCCGTGGAATCCTACTCATTATCCAAAAGTTACAATATGCCAGGTTGGCGGGTTGGTTTCATGTGTGGCAACAAAACATTGATCGCGGCTCTTTCCAGGATTAAATCCTACCTGGACTACGGTACCTTTACACCGATACAGATTGCTGCGATTACTGCACTGGAAGGACCTCAGGATTGCGTTAAGGAAATCTCTGATATGTATCAGAGTCGCAGGGATGTGCTCTGTGATGGATTAAACAGCATAGGCTGGCAAGTTGAAAAACCCAGGGCAACCATGTTCTTATGGGCGCCGATTCCTGAACATTACAAAGAAATGGGTTCGTTGGAATTTTCAAAAAAACTTCTGGCTGAAGCCAAGGTTGCTGTTTCACCGGGCATTGGTTTCGGTGAATATGGTGATGCTTTTGTCAGGTTTGGCCTGATAGAAAATGAACACCGAACCCGTCAGGCTGTCCGTGGTATCAGGGATATGTTCAAAAAAGATGGTCTGTTGTAATTCCAAAGTGGTTATGTACTGCCACTCTAATCCACATGATAGGTGCTGTTTTATCAGTGCTAATAATTTTAAATCAGGAGAATTCAGTTGAAACCAGTTAATGTTGGACTGCTAGGTTTGGGTACAGTTGGAGGCGGAACACTGAATGTGTTGACGCGTAACGTCGAAGAAATTGCCCGCAGAGCTGGTAAAACCATTCAAGTTACACATGCAGCAGCAAAATCCTATGATCCTGAAACGCTTTCCGGTCTTGATAATGTAAAAGTCCTCGATGATGCTTTTGAAGTCGTAAAAAATCCTGACATTGATATTGTTGTGGAACTTATCGGCGGTTATTCACCTGCAAAAGAACTGGTTCTCGAAGCCATTGCTAATGGTAAACATGTAGTTACGGCCAACAAGGCATTAATTGCCCTGCATGGAAATGAAATTTTTACGGCGGCCGAAAAGCAGGGAGTAATTGTTGCTTATGAAGCTGCTGTAGCCGGTGGTATCCCAATCATCAAGGCTGTAAGGGAAGGTTTGGCAGCCAACAGGATCGAATGGATTGCCGGCATCATCAACGGTACAGGCAACTTTATTCTGACAGAAATGAAAGACAAGGGCAGGGAGTTTGCCGATGTCTTAAAAGAAGCCCAGGAACTTGGCTATGCAGAAGCTGACCCTACATTCGATGTTGAAGGTATCGATGCAGCTCATAAGCTGACCATTCTTGGATCCCTGGCATTTGGTATCCCTTTACAGTTTGATAAAACCTATACTGAAGGTATCAGTAAAATAGAACCTCAGGATGTCGTCTATGCTGACGAACTGGGTTACCGTATCAAACACCTGGGTATCACCAGAAAAACTGAAAAAGGTGTTGAGCTCAGGGTACATCCGACTCTGATACCTTACCGGCGTCTTATTGCCAATGTTGACGGTGTCATGAATGCTGTTCTTGTTAAGGGTGATGCCGTAGGTCCAACCTTGTATTACGGTGCGGGCGCCGGCTCGGAGCCGACTGCTTCGGCTGTTATAGCTGACATCATAGATATCGCACGAAATATTGACAGTGATTTCACACAGAGTGTTCCCCATCTGGCTTACCAGCCGGATGCATTATCAGACACGCCGGTGGTTTCTATTGACGATATTACAACAGCTTACTACCTGAGAATGGCCGTCAAGGATAAGCCTGGCGTGGTTGCAAAAATAGCCGGAATACTTGCCGATCAAAATATAAGCATTGAAGCTATACAGCAGAAAGAGCCGGCTGAGGGTGAGACCATGGCTTCCGTTGTTATGCTGACACAGGAAGTGCTCGAGAAAAACATCCGCAGGGCTATAACCGAAATTGAAAAAATGGATACGATTGATGGCCAGGTGGTTATGATTCGTGTTGAGCACCTGAACAGCTAGAAGATTTTCATGCCTGAAAAGCCGGAACTTTTTTGTCTCGTACCGGGTTTATTGAAAGTCTTTAAACAGCTAGATAATCAACAGGCTCTGAAGTTTGATTCGATAAATTATTTTTTTTCGAAAGCTGACTCTGAGCTCTGTTCGTCTGATTATCCTCATGTCCTATCTGAACTTGCCGGATTAGGAATAGATCTCGAAAACGACATGCCATCTGCTGCCATCAAGGCAAGACATCTTAACCAGAATGTCCAGAAAAATTACTGGCTTGAAGCTCATCCTGTAACTCTTTTACCTGACAGGGATAAGCTAATTCTTAAGCCTGCTGATGTAGACTTGAATCAAACTGCCAGTTCTGCTGTCGTTAAGGAAATTGCAGCCAAGCTTGCAGAACATTTCCAGGCTGAAATTTCCCAGGTGATAATCAGCCCTGAAGGAGGTTGGTTATGTCAGTTAAAGTCACCAGGTTCTATTCAAACGACTTATTGGCAGGATGTTGTTGGACAGCATATCGAGGGATTTTTACCAACCGGTAATGACCAACGGCTATGGCGGTCGATCATGAATGAAATGCAGATGTTTTTGCATATGCATAATGCGGATCAGTATGGTTTCAATGCGCTCTGGTTCAATGGGGCCGGCATCTTGCCTGATTGGCCTGGCAAAACAGGCACAAATTCCTGTGCATTTTACAGTGATGACTTTTTAATAAAATCGATCGCAGATTATCTAGGTTCTCCGCTTCATAAATCTGTTGATGCAATGCTTGAAAACCCACAGTCAACTAAAAAGTTGATATTTGCAGATGAATCCCTCTTACCGGGTTTCATGACGAAATCCGCTGAAAATTTTCTTAATCGGCTGCAAACCCTTGACCAGCTTTTGTCATTGGCAATTAAAAGGCTTAAATCAAGATCTCTGCAAAAAGTGACGCTTCATGACTTTTCCGGTACGTGTTATTCACTGGATTTCCGAGGTACTTTAAGCTTCTGGCGCAAAAGAAAAATATAAACCGGTATGCATTTGATAATTATCAAAGACATCAGTTAAACGGGTATTTAATATTTTTAGTTCCATGGCGATCTTTCCATGGGAATAAGTGTTATTTAATAGCCGGATGAAATTTATGGCGACTAGCCTCCCGTCATTTTTATCCGGCTTTTTTTTTGGCTTTTTCCCATCCGCGTTTTGCAATTAATGCTGATCCATAGCTCGCTTCGGTATGATTTGCGGTTTTTACCGGAATACCCAGAATGCGTTGCCGGATTGCAGTAAAAGCCGGGTTTTTTGCGGCCTTGCCACCTGAGCTAATGATTTCACTTGGCCAGGTGCCGCCAAGTTCGGCAATTTTTTCATAGGCCAGTTTTTCAATTTTGGCCAGTCCTTCAAAAATGGCAGTTAAAAAGATCACGTCTGATGATGGTCTGGGCTCCAGGCATGGTGTCAGATAGGGATCATTAATCGGAAACCTTTCCCCCGGAGATGGGAGAGGGTAGTAGTTTAGCCCCGTAGCTTTATCTGGATTGATCAGTTCTGAGAGTTGTTTAATTTCATCAATAGAAAAATGTTTCAATAATATATTGCCGCCGGCATTGGATGCGCCGCCTGTCAGCCACAACTCATCCGGCAATTTGTGGCTATATAAACCATACCTGAACTCATCTACAGGGCTGGTAGTTAATGTTTTCATAACCATGGTTGTGCCAAGAGTGGTAACTGCCTGTCCTGGCCTGCTTACTCCGGTGGCTAGCGTTGAGGCTGTGCTGTCGGTCGTACCGAAATAAACCTGTGTGTTAACTGGCAGTCCGGTTTGTTGTGCAACAGTTTCACTGACGTTGCCTGCAATTTCTGATGTTGAATGAACTTCAGGTAGTTTATTGATAAATTTGAATGGCAGTTTTTGCATCCAGCCAGGCCAGATCTTGTGAACACTGTCAAAACCCAGTTTCAAACAGTTATTTTCATCACTAATGCCATTTTGTCCGGCAAGTTTTCCCAGTACCCAGTCGGCCTGGTGAGTGATGAAAGACTCAACTTCACCGGTGTTGTTTAGCAGCCATAGGCTTTTTAACAGGCTGGAAGAGGCCGATCGGCTAAGGTGCTGTTGTGGGACTATGTCTTCAACAAGCTCAAGCATGGATGCTGAGCGTGAGTCGTTATACATCAATGCGGTAGAGATTGGCTGGTTGTTACTGTCAGTCAGTAATACTGTTGAAGAAGTTCCATCTACCGATATGGCTTTTACCTGGAGTAACGATGTTTTTTCACCAAGCTGTATCAAACAGTCAAGCGTTGCCTGCCACCATAAATCCGGATTTTGATTGAATTGTCCACTGCCAGGGTTTTCCGGCAACGGCAGGTCAACTTTACTTGCTGCAATTTGATCTTCATTTTCATCGATCGCTGTGCATCGAACACTGGAGGTGCCCAGGTCAATGCCCAGAAATAAGTCAGCGAACGCCATTGAATTTTAATCTATATGCTTTTTTAGATCTGTGAAACTGGTTCAGGGCAAAGTGACTGGCTCTGGTTTTTGCCAGTTTTCAGCCTGATGTTCCACGGTCACGTTGGTATAAACGCCACCACGCACATTGAATTCAGCGTGAAGTCTCATGAAACGTGGCTGACAGGCATCAACAAAATCATTCAGTATTTTATTGGTAACCGCTTCATGAAAGGCGCCTTCGTCACGAAATGACCAGATGTACATTTTGAGTGCCTTGAGTTCCAGGCATAATTTGTCAGGTACATACTCGAGGTTAAGTACGGCAAAATCAGGCTGGCCGGTTTTTGGGCACAGACAGGTGAATTCCGGCATTTCTATGCGAATTGTGTAGTCGCGCTCAGGCTGGGGATTGTCAAAACATTCGAGGTTTCTTGATGGTTCACTAGGCATGATTTTCTCCAAATAATTTTACTAATTATGCGATAAAAACAAGCATTACCCAATTGCAATAAATTAGGGCAAATACTACTTGTCTGTAGTTGTCTGCATACGTTATTGTCTGATCGATTATGCGATTAGAAAAAATAAAAATTTCAGGGTTTAAATCCTTTGTTGATCCCACCAACGTCGTCCTGCCAAGTAATCTTGTTGGCGTTATCGGCCCGAATGGTTGTGGTAAATCCAATGTAATCGATGCTGTTCGCTGGGTAATGGGGGAAAGTTCAGCCAAAATGCTGCGTGGCGAGTCCATGGCAGATGTTATTTTTAATGGATCAAGTTCCAGAAAACCGGTCGGCGCGGCCAGTATTGAACTGGTTTTTGATAATTCAGATGGCACAGTCAAAGGCGAATTTGCCCAATTCAACCAGATTTCCATTCGCCGGAAAGTCACCCGGGATGGACAGTCTGCCTACTTTCTGAACGGTGCAAGGTGTCGGCGTCGTGATATCACTGATATTTTCCTGGGTACCGGCCTGGGGCCGCGCAGCTATTCAATCATTGAACAGGGCATGATTTCTCGTTTTGTCGAAGCCAAACCCGAAGAGCTCCGGGCATTTCTTGAAGAAGCGGCGGGTATCTCCAAGTACAAGGAAAGACGCAAGGAAACTGAAAACCGCATTTCACACACGCGTGAAAACCTTGAGCGTTTAACCGACTTGCGTGAAGAAGTTGCCAAGCAACTGCAGCACCTGGAACGCCAGGCAGCGACAGCTGAAAAATATAAAACACTGAAAACTGAAGAACGCCAGAAAAAAGCCGAATTGCTGGCATTGCGTTTGAAAGCACTTGATGAAGAGTTACTCGATCGGGACAGAAAACTGTCCGAACTGGAAACCCAACTACAGTCGGTAATCGCTGAGCAGCGTGAAATCGAGGCAGGACTGGAAACCCAGCGTGACTCACAGCATGAAGCAAATGATACTTTTAACCAGATTCAGGGGCAGTTCTATGCAGTCGGCGCTGATATAGCCAGGCTTGAAGAAAGCATTCAGTACACTAAAAATGCCCGTTCCCAACAGAAAACTGATCTTGAGCAGGTTCAACAGGCATGGCAGGAGGCCCAGGATCACTCAACCCAGGATCAGTCCCGTTTAACCGAATTACAGGACCTTCTTGAAAAAGAGCTGCCTGAATTTGAAGTCATGAAAGCCCGGGAATCTGATATTTCAGGTCATCTGGAGCAGGCTGAGAAATCCATGCATGACTGGCAGCATGAGTGGGATGAGTTCAATCACAAGGCTACTGAACCTGCGCAGGTTGCCCAGATAGAACGCACCAAGATCAATCATATCGAACAGCAGGAACAACAGTTCCAGCGTCGTCTTGCCAAAATCCAGGAAGAACACTCCAGGCTTGATCCGACCGTTTTCCAACAGGAAATTGAAGAGTTTTCAGAAAAAATCACTGCGGCGGAAACTGAGCTGGAAACGCTTGAAACTGGTCTCAAATCCCTGTTGGAAGACATTAACCTTTCGCGTCAGAACACACGTGAGAAATCCCAGGAACTGGATACATTACGGACCACGCAACAAACCCTTAAAGGCAGGCTGTCTTCGCTTGAAGCCCTGCAACAGGATGCGCTCGGAAAACAGGAAAAGGCGGTAAATCAATGGCTTGATCAGAATGGCATTGCTGAAGCTGAACGTATGCTTGAAAAAGTCACCGTTGATTCAAACTGGCAGACGGCAGTTGAAACCGTCATGGCTTTTTTCCTGCAGTCGATTTGCCTGGATGACTTTAAACTTTCTGCAGATGCCATTAGCAGTTTTGAAAAAGGCCAGTTGGCATTGTTTGATGGTTCCGTCACGCCTTATCAGGGCAGTTATCCAGAAAACAGTCTTCTGCAGCATGTGCAGACAGATTTTGATCTGTCCTCTTTGCTGTTGCATGTCAGTACTGTCGATTCGCTCTCTGATGCATTGGCAAAACGTTCCCGGCTCGAACCGCATCAGTCTCTGATTACTTCTGATGGCGTCTGGGTTAGCCGCTCCTGGATCAGAATTAACCGTGTGGCGGATGAACAAGGTGGCATGCTGGCAAGGGAAGAAGAAATTAACCGTCTGCGTGATGAAATTACCCGAACGGCATCTTCGATTGATGAAATTGAACAGCAGATTCAGATCAGTCGTGAAAATGTACGCGAGGCGGAACAAAATCGTGAACAGCAGCAAAAACAACTGAATGAACTCACCCGGCATCTTGGTGACTGGCGAGGTCATGTGGCCAGCAGGCAGGCCAGGGTTGATAACATCAATAACCGTATCGCCGCGTTGGTATCGGAACGCGAAGAGATAGAACAACAGATTTCATCAGGCAAACAGCTGAGTGAAGAATCGCGTGACCGCCTGCACCAGGCTCTGCACGAAATGGAAACCCATGGAGAACGCCGCGAACAACTTGTTCAGAAACGCGATCAACTACGTGCAAATCTTCAGGAAGCCAGGGACAAGGCTGGTAACGAAAAACACCGATTGCATGAAGCAGAGCTGCGTATTGAATCGATGAAGAGTTCAGTCAATGCGTTGCAGCAAAACCTGTCAAGAATGTCCGGCCAGTTGCAGCATTTACAGGAAAGGCGCGACCGTTTATCAGATTCCCTGAACCAGTCAGAAGAACCTTTGGTTGAACAGCAAAAGGAACTTGAAGCCAACCTTGAAAAACGTCTGGCCGTCGAAGAACAGCTTTCCGCCGCCCGTCAGAAACTGGCAGATATTGATCACGCGGTGCGTGAGCTTGAACAGGGACGTATGTCGGTTGAGTCCAAAGTACAGCAACAACGTGACCGCATTACCCAAAGTAAGATGCATCGCCAGGAAACCGTAGTCAGGCATCAAAATATCAAGGAACAAATCAGTGAATCAGGTAACCAGCCGCAACAGTTACTTGAAAATCTGCCTGAAAATGCCAATGCGCCTGAATGGCAGGAACAGGTCGAAGCACTTGAACGACGTATTACCAGGCTCGGTCCGATTAACCTTGCTGCAATTGATGAGTTCAAGGAACAGTCTGAGCGCATGGTTTATCTTGATAAACAAAATGAAGACATCTCAGCATCACTTGAAACGCTCGAAAATGCGATCAAGAAAATTGACCGTGAGACCCGAACCCGATTCAAAGAAACATACGACACCGTCGATTCCGGCCTGAAAGAGCTGTTTCCGAAATTATTTGGAGGTGGCCATGCCTACCTGCAGTTAACCGGTGAGGATGTGCTTGACGCCGGTGTCTCAATCATGGCGAGACCGCCCGGTAAAAGAAATTCCAGCATCCACCTGCTTTCCGGTGGTGAAAAAGCACTGACCGCTGTAGCCCTGGTATTCTCGATTTTCCAGATTAATCCGGCGCCATTCTGTATGCTGGATGAGGTTGACGCACCACTTGATGATGCCAACGTTGGACGTTTCTGTGCGATGGTTAAGGAAATGTCTGAAAAGGTTCAGTTTGTATTTATTACACACAACAAGGTGACAATGGAAATAGCCAACCAGCTGATGGGTGTTACCATGCATGAACCAGGGGTTTCCAGGCTGGTATCTGTAGATATTGATGAAGCCGCAAAATTAGCCGTAGTTTAAAAAATGGACAGTACAGAATTACGAATTTTATTGTTTATACTTGGGGTTGCTTTCGTAGCAGGAATTTATTTCTGGGATAGACGCAAGCATGTCGATTCACGTTTTCATAATCTTCAGTCGAAGCGAAAAGCTCGCAGGCAC
>CALAZS010000172.1 GCA_937926265.1 uncultured Gammaproteobacteria bacterium | reverse complement strand
TGGAAGATGAAGTTAAAATTTCTTTATCCCAGCTGTGCAGATTATCCAACCTGCCGGCAGAGTCGATACTGGAGATGATGGACTATGGTGTGATAGAACCATACCAGGCACCACCAGGTAAATGGCTGTTCAGGGGTGACAGTATCGGGCGCCTAAGATGTGCTCAGCGACTTAAACGTGATTTAGGTGTGAATACTGCCGGCGCTGCACTTGCACTTGATCTGTTACAGGAAATGGAGCGAATGCGGATGCGCTTAAACAGGCTTGAAGAACAGCTGAAATAGCCTATTTAGTAGCCATGGATAATGAAAAGTTAAAAGCACATAAAACAAGAAACATGCTGCATACGATAGCTTTTGTGTTGGCCATGTCTGCATTAATGACGATCTGTGCCTCCTTGTTATTTGGAGAGGATGTATGGCTATGGGTGCTGGCCGGGTCAGCTTTGGCTTTTATATTTCTTCCGGAAGTTTCACCACGCTGGGTACTGAAGATGTACCAGGCGAAAAGCCTGCATCCTTCACAGGCACCTCAACTTTACCGGATGATCAAAATACTAAGCGACAGAGCACAACTGGATAAGATGCCGGCGTTATACTGGGTGCCGAGTCAGACGCTTAATGCATTTGCGGTTGGAACCAAAGCGAATGCATCCATAGCCATCACAGATGGTCTTTTAAGAAGGCTAAAGCAAGATGAAATTGCCGGAGTGTTAGCGCATGAAATCAGCCATATAGCCAATAACGATCTAAGGCTTATGAACCTTGCAGATTTACTCAGTCGAATGACCCACGTTATGTCACTTTTTGGCATCTTGTTAGTTGTATTTTCAATGCCGTTAATCTTATCGGGGGTTGCCAGCATTTCAATACTGGGCTTGCTGGTTTTAATTCTGGCGCCAGTATTAAGCGCAGTATTGCAGTTTGCCCTGTCCCGGGTAAGAGAGTTTGATGCTGACGTGGAAGCTGTCAGCCTTACAGGAGATCCCAAAGGGCTGGCATCCGCATTACACAAAATTGAACAACAGGAAACAGGTATCTGGAAGCGGTTGGTTTTTCCTTCTTATAAACAAACTGACCCATCACTTTTCAGATCACATCCTGATACGCAGGAACGTATAAAACGTTTATTGGCTTTGCAACCGGAATATCGACAGTTGCATTACGCGTCACCATGGGAAAGCCACATGCTTTCATTTCCCGAAATACACATCATACGAGATCCAAGACATCGCTTCTTAATGGGGATTTGGCGTTAAAAAACACCACAATCATGTGAGAACTATTACAGAGTAAATTAGTCAGAATATTCGAATATTCTGTAAATAGGAGGTTTGACATGAATGGCTTAATTCAAGATTTTCCACATGATGGCGTAGTAACAGTTAACCGTGTCATTCTAAAGCAGGGATATACGGTTGATGATCTTCAGGAACGTGTGGCAATGCTTTGTGAGAATGTAAAAACATTTCATTCGGAAACAGGTTTTGTCGGCGGTTTTGTTGCAATGAACAGTGGAGATATTTCAAATGAGGGTTCAACTATTGGTCAGCCCGTAAGCAGTGAACTAAAAGATCGTGAAGCCCTTATCGTGACCTTCTGGAACAGCTTTGAGGATCATGAGCAATCACATCGCAGTGAAACTTTCCAGCCATTGTTCAAGCAGGTACTTGAGTTATGTGAAAATGGCAATGAAGAATTTGCCTATGAGATGCTTTGGTCAGGTAAATCCTATAACTCCGAGGAAGCGAGAAGAGCCAGGGAGGCTAAGGCCCTTTACGCAGCATAAAAATATATTCTCTGATGGTGTAACTACCATCAGAGAAATTTCATTAATGGGTGGTTACAGAAAGACTGTTTAACATTCAGGTATTTGTTATCTCGATATTATCAGCCAATGTATTTAACTGCTTAATGTAATTGTATGTGTGGTAAATGTTTTCGTGCATATCATCATTTGCAGCAGTCTGGCTGTTGAAGATATGGTCAATTTCATCAAATTCAAAATACTCGGCTGTTTGATTTAAAAAGCGCATAAAGTCATCATCGAAATGAGAATTTGCCATTTTGATCTCCTAATAGTTGGTCTCCTGATAATTGTCCTCCGGAAATGATTTTTGGATTTTAAATAGAAGTTTGAAATAAATAGATTCTTCAATAAATATTTTCAAGATTCATTTTAATAAAAGTTTTTTATTTTTTTAACTCTTCACTAGAAAAATTTTATACCCACCTGTCTTGAACTTTTTCAGGTAAACCTTACCTGACAAACAAAGTAAGTCTAAAAGTAATTTTTAAAAATTTGCCTTTGGAGATGCAGCTATGCATAAAATGCTATCAATAAATTTCTTATTCTTGATTCTATTTTCAGTTAACACTCTACATGCAGAAGATGGTGCAATAGAGAGCCTTCGTCAAACCGGTAAAGCGTTTGCATCTATAGCCAAGCAGGTATCTCCATCTGTTGTCTACATTCAGGCAGAGTCAATTCGGGAAACACCCAGACTGAATCGATATGGTTCGCCATTTGAAGACGAGATGTTAAGACGATTCTTCGGTGATCGCTTTTTCATGATGCCAGATGGCAGGGGGCCTTCTCAAAGGCGCGAACTTGGCCAGGGATCCGGGTTTATTTTTTCTCTGCAAAAAGGTTTGTTTTCGAATAAGGCTTATGTGCTGACGAATAACCATGTTGTGGAAGATGCTGACAATATAAAAGTTCAGTTACTTGATGGTCGAGAGTTTAAAGCAGTTATTAAAGGCTCTGATCCAAAGTCGGATATTGCCGTACTTGAGTTGAATGTAGATAATCTGCCAGCATTGAAACTGGGCGATTCAAACCAGCTTGAAGTTGGTGAGTGGGTTGTTGCCATCGGCAATCCATTTGGTCTCAGTCACACACTGACAGCCGGAGTAGTCAGTGCAAAAGGCCGCACAAGTCTTGGTATAAATGATTACGAAGACTTTATTCAGACTGATGCTGCAATAAACCCGGGTAATTCAGGTGGGCCATTGGTAAATCTTGACGGCGAGGTGGTTGGTATCAATACCGCGATCTTCAGCCGCAGTGGTGGTTATATGGGCGTCGGCTTCGCCATTCCAATTAACATGGCCAAAGGTGTTGCCCAGCAATTGTTAGACGCCGGTGAAGTTAAAAGGGGCTATCTTGGTATAGTTATTCAGAATATGACGCCCGAGCTGGCTGAATCATTTGGTGGTGATTATTCCAACGATAATTTGATTAAAGGAATTCTTGTTGCTCAAGTCTCTGAGAACTCTCCCGCCGAGAGGGCAGGGCTGAAGCAGGGAGATGTTATTGTTGAGTACCAGGGCATAGCTGTATCTGAAACCGGTGCTTTCAGAAACAGCGTTTCATTAACAGCCCCCGGTACAAGCGCAAGCCTCGTTGTCATAAGAGATGGCAATAGAAAAGTTTTAACCGCTCAAATTGGTGAATTACCATCTGAAACAGCTGCTGCTAATTCCAGTAAGTCAGAATATAGTGAGATGGAATCCAATCAACTTGGTTTTAGTGTGCAAACCATTTCTCCCCAACTTGCTGAGCAGTTCAATGCAAAACCTGGTGAGGGTGTTGTAATAAGCCAGGTACAAAAAGGTTCTTTGGCTTCTCTGGCTGGCCTGGAGGTAGGTACAGTAATTCATCAGGTTAATCGTAAGCCAGTCTCTGGTGCTGCCAGCTTTAAACGTCTTTTGTCCGAAGCTGAATCAACTAAACAGGTTTTGTTGCTAATCAGTAAAAACGGTATGTCACGTTTTGTAGTTTTGAAGTGGTAATGTTAAGCCGCTTTCTGAAGTTGAATTGCCTTATGAACACCATTCCAGAATTCAAGACGTGCTTCTACAGCAATTTCAGCGGCTTTAACAGCTTCTTTTGTTTTTAATTGATCTCCGGCACATAGACTGTTTAAAAGTTTTAAGGAAAGAGGCGCGTGAAAATCCTCGTCCAGATGAATGTGACGGTTTAGGTAAAAGTGAAAAATAGGTGCCTGTGCTTCAGTTACACCGATGTTCTTGAGAATAGAGCGAAACATACAGGGAATGATATGTTCACGTCCAAGGGCCAGGGCTGCTGCAACATGGTGTGGTTGATCTTCACGGATAAAGTTGAACGTTGTCGAGGTGAAACCCCTGGATGGTCCGGGTATCGATGCATGATCAAGTGCGTAATCAATGTTTTGGCTTGATATTTGTTCGATGAAATTCAGAACCTGGCTGGTATCCGCACCTATTTCCTCCATGGCTTTAAGGTATAACTCAAAATGACTTGAGTATTCTCCATCAACGGTAGTTTCATCTGACTCTTCTTCGAGGACCAGTTCGTTAATAAAGCGCCTGACACTGCCATCACCCTTGGGAAGCCAAGGATAGTGAGCAGGTGCGGTAATCTTCTGAAGATACTTGATCAGAGACATGAAATCCCATACTGAATAGACATGGTGCTCCATAAAGCACTGCAAATCCTCAATGGTTGATACAGCATCATAAACCGGGTGGGTTTCCAGTTTGTTTTTGAAAGAACTAATAATTTCTGCAGATATTTCAGACGACATAAAAATTTACCAAAACATATATTATTGCTTGCTAATATATAACATATGGTCCATACAATAAAAAAATTGTAGCTATTCCGGTTTTTTTCCAGGTATATCAGTATTTATGAAACCTGTGTGTGCCGCTAATATCATTGAAATGAAGATGGCTTTCGCACCTTTTAGCGGGTGTAATGTCGTCTTATAAACTAAATTTAATTTGGGAAATGAGATGCATTATCCTGGTAAAGGACTATTCAAAAGACAAAATGGCATTGCCTTGCTGTTAATAATGTTTCTTCCGGCATTAGCTTTTCAGGTGTTGGCTGCCCCAGATGTTAAACCTGATAACAAATCTAATAAAAAACCCGGTAACAAACCCAAGCCGGTGATTTTGGCACCTGTAAATTCCCGGGTTATTTACGACAAGATTGAGGCTTTGGGCACAACCCGGTCTATAGAATCAACTCACATAACCTCTTCAGTAACTGAAAAGGTTAAGGCAATACATTTCAAGGATGGCCAGAAAGTTGAACAGGGCCAGCTCCTGGTAGAACTTCAAAAAACCGAACAACAGGCTGAATTGGCACGTGCGCAGGCAATAAAAGGTGAACGCAAGCTGACTTTACAGCGTTTACGCCAGTTGGATAAGCAAAAGCTGGCTTCTCCAGATCAGCTTGACCGAACACGCCTTGAGCTTGAACAGGCCGAGGCAAATATTCGTGCTATTCAGGCGCGTATTGATGACAGATTAATACGGGCACCTTTCGATGGTGTGGTTGGGTTACGTAATATCAGTGTTGGCGCGCTTGTCGAAACCGGTGACCTGATAACTACGCTTGATGATACAAGTTTCATGAAACTGGACTTTTCAGTTCCGTCAGTATTTCTTGCAGAAATCAAACCCGGTATGAAATTGAAGGCAACTGCATCTGCTCTTGCCGGCATGGAGTTTGATGGCCTTATAGATAGTATCGACAGCCGGGTTGATCCTTTAACCCGCACGGTGATCGTAAGAGCACTGATTTCAAATTCTGAGGGTAAGTTGTTACCGGGGCTGTTAATGCAGGTTGATGTTATGCGTAATGAACGTCAGGCGCTGGTAACTGCTGAAGCGGCAATGATGCCTATGGCTGAACAACAGTATGTCATGAAAGTTGTCGGTGAAGATGAGAATGTTTCGGTAGAAAAAGTTGAGGTTAAAACCGGGATGCGTTTTCCCGGCTATATCGAGGTGCTGAAAGGGCTATCAGTTGGTGACCGGGTAGTGACACATGGCAATGATAAGCTCAAACCCGGAGACAAGCTTAATATCATCGGTATCGATGATGGTGCCGTCGATATTGCTGACTTACTGAAGAAAAAATCTCAGGCTAAATAGGACAGGTATGCCAATTAGGCCAAAGAGGATAGTCATCTCATGATACTTTCTGACGTTTCTGTTAAGCGCCCTGTGTTCGCGGCGGTTTTATCCATTCTGCTGGTGGCTTTTGGCCTGCTTGCCTATGACAGGTTGCCCCTGCGTGAATTTCCGAATATAGATCCGCCGGTTGTTTCAGTCGATACGGTTTATCGTGGCGCTTCTGCAGATGTTGTTGAAAGTCGTATAACAAGAATCATTGAAGATCGCATTGCCGGTGTTGAAGGCATCCGTTTCATTGAATCAACCAGCGAAGATGGACGGTCCAAAATCAATGTCGAGTTCTCCGTTGACAGGGATATCGATGGTGCCGCTAACGATATTCGCGACAGGGTTTCAGGTGTTCTGGATAACCTTCCGCTTGAGGCAGAGCCGCCGGATATTCAAAAGGCCAGTAGTGATGACGATGTCATCATGTGGCTTAACCTTGCCAGCGACAGAATGACTGTGCCGGCGCTTACGGATTATGCCGAGCGCTACCTGGTTGACCGTTTTTCCGTGCTTGACGGGGTTGCACGAGTACGAGTTGGAGGTCGGCTAAATTATGCCATGCGCATCTGGCTTGACCGCAACAAACTGGCAGCGCGTAATCTTACTGTGAGCGATATCGAGCAGGCGCTTCGCGCTGAAAACATTGAAATACCGGCCGGCAGCATTGATTCCAGAGAGCGTCAGTTTACCGTGCGAATCGAACGCACATTCAGAACTGCAGATGACTTTAAAAATCTTGTTATAAGCAAAGCCGGCAGCGGTTACCTGATCCGGCTTGGAGATATTGCCAGGGTCGAAAAGACAGCAGAGGAGGAACGACTGTTCTTCCGTGGTAATGGCGTGCCAATGGTCGGCATTGGTATCATCAAACAATCTACAGCTAATACCCTAGCTGTTGCCCGTGCTGCAAAGGCTGAAAGAGACCGGGTCAACCCAACTCTGCCTGAAGGTATGGCAATTGAACAAAGTTACGATACCTCGGTGTTCATTGATAATGCCATTCAGGAAGTTTACAAAACCTTAACTATCGCGATTATTCTGGTTGTTCTGGTGATATTTGTTTTCCTGGGCAGTGTGCGTGCAACCCTGGTGCCGGCAGTCACAGTACCGATTTCTTTAATCGCAACGTCACTGGTACTTTTGATGCTGGACTATTCAGTCAATATGCTGACGTTGCTGGCTCTGGTACTGGCGATAGGACTGGTTGTGGATGATGCCATTGTGGTCCTGGAAAATATTCACCGGCGCATGGAGCAGTATGGTGAAAGCCGTCTGGTAGCCGCTTACCGTGGAAGCCGCCAGGTCGCATTTGCGGTCATTGCTACAACAGTTGTGCTGGTTTCTGTATTTTTGCCTATTTCTTTTCTACAGGGTGATGTCGGCAGGCTTTTCTCGGAGTTTGCTATCACAATGGCAGCAGCAGTTGCCTTTTCAAGCTTTGTAGCGCTGTCCTTGTCACCTATGCTTGCGTCCAAAGTTTTGCATCATTCGGGCGAAAGTAACTGGCTTACCAGGCGCATTGATGCTGGCTTCAAACTCGTGCAAAAGGGCTATCATAACCTGCTTGCAGTGGCCTTGAGACACAAGTGGATACTTGTGATGATTTTTATTGCCATGGTTGGTACCTCTGCCTGGTTGCTTACGCAAATACCCGATGAATATACCCCTAAAGAGGATCGTGGAGCCTTCTTTGTATTGATCAATGGACCAGAGGGAGCCTCTTACGAAAAGATGAGCAAGTATATGGATGAAGCAGAAGACCGACTCATGCCGCTGGTAGAGAGTGGTGAAGTAACCCGGTTACTGGTGCGTGCACCGCGAGCATTCGGTAATGTTGCCATCTTTAATACCGGCATCATGATTATCGTGCTTAATGACTGGGGAGAACGCCGCTCCGGTTTTGATATCATGAACGATGTGCGAGCCAAGCTGGGTGATTTGCCAGGTGTTAAGGCATTTCCTGTCATGCGTCAAGGTTTTGGTAAACGTATTCAAAAACCTGTGCAGTTCGTTATTGGTGGCGGTACGTACAAAGAGCTTGCCCAATGGCGTGACATTCTCAGGGCCAAGATCGAAGAGGATAACCCCGGCCTGGTTGGGCTTGACTGGGATTACAAGGAAACCAAGCCGCAATTGCAGGTCGTCATCAACTATGATCGCGCTGCCGAACTCGGTGTAACCGTCAGCAATATCGGCCGCACCCTGGAAACCATGCTGGGCTCGCGTCAGGTTACCACCTACATCGAAGATGGTCAGGAATATGATGTGTTACTCGAAGGTGAGAGGGATGCGCAGCGCTCGCCTGTAGATATTCAAAACATTTATGTGCGATCAGACCGTTCCGGCGAGCTCATACCGCTTTCCAATGTGGTCGAATTGGTTGAGTATGCTGATTCTATCAAGTTAAACCGCTACAACCGGGTTCGCAGTATTACGATCTCTGCCAATCTTGCCGAAGGTTATTCCCTGGGTGAAGCGCTTGATTACATGGAAGGGCTGGTTAAAGAGTTTCTGCCGGGTGAAGCGATAGTTGATTTCAAAGGTCAATCACGTGACTACAAGTTCTCCAGCGAGTCGCTGGTGTTCATATTTATGTTGGGGCTGGTTGTTGTTTTCCTGGTGCTTGCTGCCCAGTTTGAAAGTTGGATACATCCTTTCATTATCATGCTGACTGTGCCTTTTGCCATGACCGGTGCACTTTTGGGACTGTATTTTACCGGCCAGACACTCAATCTTTACAGCCAGATCGGGCTCATAATGCTGGTTGGCTTATCAGCAAAGAACGGTATTTTAATCGTGGAATTCGCAAACCAGTTGCGGGATATGGGTAAGGAGTTTCATGAGGCACTTATTGAAGCCGCAGACACGCGTTTCAGGCCGATCATTATGACGGGTATTACAACTGCTGCCGGGGCGGTACCGCTAATCATCTCATCAGGTGCCGGTACTGAAACACGTCTCGTCATTGGTGTAGTGATCCTGTCAGGGGTGATCGTTGGTACCCTGTTTACGATTTTTATCGTGCCTGCCGCATATGATCTGTTAGGAAGGTTTTCGGGCTCTCCGGGGGAAGTGGCCAGAAAGCTTGAGAAAGAGCTGCCAAAGCATAAAAAAGATCAATAAACCTGATCAATTAATCAAATCAGTAAAACAGGTTGAGTCCCAGCACAAGCACGTCGCGGTCACGCCAGTTATCTCCCAGACGAAAATGATTCCAACGATAACCCATCTTTAATTTCACACCCTTGGCAGGGCGCCAGGCAAGTCCACCACCGAGCCAGTTAGCTTCCAATTGCTGCTTTTCCGTACTGTAGAACAGCTCTTCTTCCAGGTATGGGTTCAGTTTTAAGTCAGTGAGCTGCAAAGGCGCTTCCAGGGTAAATTCCTGGCGCAGGCGAATATCATTATCGCGATAATCAAATATGCGCCATTCCACACGAGAGCGACTGGTAAACCTGGCGTCATTGAGGTTGTCAATTTTTTTTGAAGCATAGGCCTCAACAAAAGGGCGATCTTCATTCAGCCATTTATTTTGCGGTTTAATCGCTGCATAACGATAACCGAGTCGAACACTCCATGTTTCGTCCAGTTGGTAACCAATGCTGGCCCCGGTGTAACCAAAAAAATAATCATTATTATCATCGCGTGATGCAAGATTGGAACGTGATAGTAAAAACCAGTCATCATTAATCTTTGACTTGAGCAGCAGGTTCCAGCTCATACCAGAATCGCGAGAATCTGCAGAAAAAGTGTGAGGCGAAATTAAAACAGCCAATATCAAAATTAAAAAATGGCCAGCGAGTTTACTATTTCTGCCATTATGGTCCCTGCGGATATGGCTCCAGTCTAAAGGCAATTGGTTAAATATCATCTGGAAAAATTCCAAGTTAGTTCGAGGTAGTTGGTTATTTTTGGCTTAGCTGAAAAAAAAGACAAATTATAAAAACCATTAAAATACAGTTGGGAATGAACAGTTTAAAGGCAACGTCATGGGATATCCTTTAAAACCTAATCAGGAACAGTGTACCTGGTCGGCTGTTTTATTAAGATGGATGGTTGCTTGGAAAACGACAATATAAACATAGTCTGGTTAAAACGTGATTTGAGGACCCAGGATCATGCTGCCCTGCATGCGGCTGAAAAAGCCGGAATACCATATCGCATAATCTACATATTCGAGCCGTCTCTTACCGGTCACCCTGACACCAGTCAGCGTCATTTGCAGTTTAATTACCATGCTCTGCTGGAAATGAATAACAGGTTGAAACCTTATCAGAGAGAAGTGGATATTTACTATGCTGAAGCACTGGAAGTTTTTCGACATTTGCTCAAGACTTATCGTGTCAATTCTGTTTACTCTTACCGTGAGAGCGGTACCAGGAGCAGCTGGAATCGGGACAAAGCCGTCAGACAATGCCTGGTTAAAAATTCTGCAGCGTGGCATGAATTCCAACGTGATGGCATAGAGCGGGGTATTAAGAATCGTAATGGCTGGGATGCCCGTTGGTACAAGGTTATGCATGAGCCTGTCATAAAAAATGAATATTCAATTAACAGTTTGCAAAAATTACCTAACCAGTTTCCTTTAACCCAGAATTTTCTTGATTCGGTAAAAAATTGGCCGGCAAGTTTTCAGCCGGCAGGTGAGTCCTATGCCTGGCGATACCTGGGATCATTTACCCGGGAGCGGGGCCATAGTTATCATTATCATATTTCCAAGCCGGCACAGAGTCGTTATTCCAGTGGTCGACTGTCACCATATTTGGCCTGGGGATGTTTAAGCATACGCCAAGCCTATCAGCATATCCGTAAACATGACAATTATGAACCGAATAAAAAAGCTTTCAGTGGAATTTTGACTCGCCTTAAATGGCATTGTCACTTTATTCAGAAGTTCGAGGTTGATTGTGACTACGAAACTGTTTGTATTAACCGTGGTTATGAGTCGCTCGAACATAAAACTAATGAAAGTCATTTGGCGGCATGGAAAACAGGTCAAACAGGCTTTCCGCTGATTGATGCCTGTATGCGTTGTTTGCATGAAACCGGTTGGCTGAATTTTCGTATGCGTGCCATGTTGGTTTCATTTCTTTGCCATCATCTGGATCAGGACTGGCGTGAAGGCGCACACATTCTTGCCCGGCTTTTCCTGGATTACGAACCAGGTATTCACTACCCGCAATTTCAAATGCAGGCTGGAACAACTGGAGTCAATACAGTACGCATCTATAACCCGGTGAAACAATCACTGGAACATGACCCAGATGGAGAATTCATTAAAAAATGGCTTCCGGAATTGAAAGAAATTCCCAAAGAGTTCATTCATGAGCCCTGGCTAATGAGTGAATTTGACCAGTCCCTATATAATGTTGTGATTGGCAGGGATTACCCTTCACCCATTATTGATTATATGCAATGTGCCCGAGATGCCCGGGCAAAGATATGGGGTCACCGCAAAAACCCCGAGGTTAAAGCCGAGCGAGAGCGAATAATTCGTCTGCATACGCGTAACAACCGATCAACACAAACGGTTAGCGGGCATGCATAAACAAAACCTGCCTCAAAAAACCTGCCCGGTTTGTGCTCGTACTTTTAGCTGGCGAAAAAAATGGAAAAGAGATTGGGAAAATGTCCGTTATTGCAGCGAACGTTGCAGGCGCCAGCGCAAAATTATTAATGACAAGGTTTCATTCTAGTGCAACAAGGAATTCTATTCGCTCCCTATGCAATAAAATTGTGCAAAGTTTTATAAAAATCCAATTTTAATTCCGGGATATAGCCTCAATTTAGCTTGTTGGTATGTTGCTTGCTTATAAAACAAAAGTAATTCAACGGGAAAAACCAAATTTATATGCTATAAAAATACTATACGGGTTTTATGGAGGGTTTTATGACTGTAAACACCACGAGTAAGCATGTTCTTACAGAAACATCTCTTCCCGAGTACTTTCGTACTCAACTTCACCATTATGCGGATGAATTAAAGCCTAAGCCACAGGAAGACACTCTTTGGTATGTAGGTGAAATGATGGTCAGGTTCAGCCGCAGTGACCATTACTTTGATTACTATAACGGTGCCTTACAAAACCGTCCTCTAGCTCTTTTATATGGTGATGCCACTACAGCAAGTAGTCATCATGAACGTTGTCTTATTCTGCAGCGCCTGGGAGATATGGCCTTGTTTGTTGGCGCGTTATTTCCTGAAAGACATGCCAGGTATGGTATTAAGCTGGATTATTTTGTTGGAATGGGGTCAGCGGCATATGATTACCTGGCCGAGCAGTCGAATAAAAACCGGCATATATTCCGGGAATTAACCCAGCAGTTTGTGAAAATCATTGAACTTATAGCGGCTGCAGCCAGTCGGAGAACTAAAAAATCCGATGCTGAGCTAATTAAGCTCTATGAATACTGGCGGGATACTCAAGATCCGATGATTGCAAAACAATTGCAAGCCTGCGGTATTGATGTGAATTAAATTTGTCTAATAGCGGGTCTAATTGGATGTGATCTGGCTAATAATGGTTTATTGGCCTAGAATTATTTATCTATGAGTTTAAATAGCAGAAAATTAATATCCTGGCTTCTGAGCTTTCTGTTATTGGCTTTGCCTTTGACAGGGTTAGGTTTTGATCAATTGAATTCTGACCAATTGAATTATAATAACGCAAGTTCAGCTAAACAGGATAACTCATCAATGCCTTGTCACCAGGTCTCGGTCGACAAGCTGTCAAACTTTTGTCCTGAAACAGGTATTTCAACCTGTGATTGTTGTGAGTTTTCTGTTCCTGCAGCATTGAGTATTCATAACGGTAATCCTGAACGAGTGCTGTTTGTTATTGCGGTAAACCACGAAAAGTTTTCCAGTCGTTATATTTCCCAGCCGTTAAACACACCTTACAGACCACCCCGTTTCTCCGTCTAATCACTATTCTGATCTTTAGGATCTATTGATTTATCTCACATCAAGATTTGAGATAAATGCTGTTTTTACGAATGTGACCTGATTCAAATTGGAGAATGTCATGAAGTTTTTTATTACCAATGTTGCATGGTTGCGAAGTCTAGCCATGTGTTTATTATGCTTTGGCCTGCAGGTCAGTGTTGCCCAGCCAGCATTCGATCCAGCATCCGAGCCACCTTCCGAACCATTGGAACAGGTTTTGGATGATACCGCGCTGGAACATGCGCAAAAGCATCTGGATCCCAAGTATGTGTGTCCAATGCATCCACAGATCATTAAAAATGATCCTGGCAGCTGTCCAATATGCGGGATGGATCTCGTTAAAAAGATGATTGATGTCAATGCTGGTAAGTACCCGGAAGTGAAAGTGCAAAATGCCGTTATTCAGACCATGGGTATCCGGACGGAAAAAGCCGGTAAAGACACAATCTGGAAATTCATCAAAACGGTAGGGCGTGTAGACTATGATGAGACAACCCAGGTTCATCTTCATCCAAAAGCTGAAGGATGGATGGAAAAGCTCTATCTGCGTGCTGAAGGTGACCGGGTAAAAAAAGGCGAAATGATTGGTGAGTTTTATTCACCAGAAATTCTTTCGGCACAACTCGATTACATTATTGCACTACAGCAAACCAGCAAATCCAAAGCACTTAAGGCCAAAAACCGCCTGCGTCTTTTAGGCGTATCAGAAGCAACCATTAACAGCATTTCCAAAAGTCGTCAGAGTCAAAACCATGTTCCCGTGTTATCGCCATCTGATGGCATAGTCACCAAGCTTTTTGCACGTGAAGGCATGTATTTAAAACCTGATAAAGAATTTTTAACTATTGCCGGTCTGTCAAAGGTATGGGTGTGGGTTGATATTTTTGAGCATCAGATAAGCTGGATAAAAACCGGTATTCCAGCCGAGATAAAGGTACCTGCTTACCCTGGAAAAAAATGGGAAGGAAAACTTGATTACATTTATCCGGAGCTTGATCCGGAATCCAGAACCTTAAGAGCGCGCCTGGTGTTCGATAATCCTGATATGCTTCTAAAAGCCAATATGTTTGCCGAAGTGACAATCTATGGTGGCCCCAAACGTGACGTACTTGTTGTACCGAGTGAATCAGTTATTGAAACCGGTCAACGAAGCAGTGTTGTTAAAGTGATTGGCGAAGGCCTTTTCCAGCCGGTCGATGTGGTTCTGGGTATACAGCGCAATGGCAAGACAGAAATTTTAAGTGGGCTGGAAGAAGGCGATGAAATTGTCACTTCCGGACAGTTTCTGATTGATTCTGAATCAAGTCTGCAGGCCAGTTTTATACGTATGACTGAAGGCCAATAAAAGGACAATAGCATGTTAAAAAATCTCATTGTCTGGTCTGTAAAAAATCGTTTCCTGGTTATCCTGTTAACTTTTGTTGTGACAGCCTGGGGGTGGATAGCCCTGCAAAAAACATCGCTTGATGCCATTCCCGATTTATCTGATGCACAGGTCATTATTCGCACAACTTTTCCCGGTCAATCTCCCCGGGTCGTTGAAGAGCAGGTTACCTATCCAATAACAACTACCATGCTGTCGGTGCCCGGAGCCGAAGTCGTCAGGGGATACTCTTTCTTTGGTGATTCCTATGTTTATGTCATTTTTGAAGATGGAACCGATATTTACTGGGCGCGCTCGCGCGTACTCGAATATTTAAATCAGGCCGCTGCAGATTTGCCTGAGGGCGTTAGTCCGCGGTTGGGACCCGATGCAACCGGGGTTGGCTGGATTTATAACTATGCACTGGTTGATAAGACCGGCCAAAATGACCTTGCCCAGTTAAGAAGCCTGCAGGACTGGTTTTTGAAATTTGAATTGCAGTCGGTGCCGGGTGTGGCTGAAGTAGCGACTGTTGGTGGTATGGTCAAGCAATACCAGGTTGTTCTTGATCCGGAAAAAATGCGCCTGTTTAACATTTCAGTACCCGAGGTCACCAGCGCAATTCAGAACGCCAATCGTGATATAGGTGGTTCAGTAATAGAAATGGCCGAAGCCGAATACATGATTCGCACCCGCGGATACCTTGAGAATCTCTCCGATATCGAACAGATCCCGTTAAGAGTCACCCGGCAGGGTACGCCGGTTTTACTGCGTGATATCGCAAGGGTCCAGATAGGTCCGGAGATGCGTCGTGGTATCGCTGACCTGGATGGCATGGGAGAGGTTACCGGCGGTATTGTTGTGATGCGCTATGGTGAAAATGCCCTTGAAACCATTAAAAAAGTGAAGCAGAAAATTGAGCAGTTAAAGGCCGGGTTGCCAGATGGTGTTGAGATCATCGAAACCTACGACCGTTCAACTTTGATCGAAAGGGCCGTTAATAACCTCGGTGAAAAACTGGTTGAAGAATTCATTGTCGTGGCACTGGTTTGTATCGTCTTCCTGTTTCATCTGCGTTCGGCATTTGTTGCAATCATTACCTTGCCGCTTGGCGTGCTGATGTCTTTTATCGTCATGCAACAGCAGGGTATAAACGCCAACATCATGTCATTAGGTGGCATAGCCATTGCCATCGGTGCGATGGTCGATGCCGCTATCGTGATGATTGAAAATGCGCATAAGCACATTGAGCGTTACAAGGAAGAACATGGTGTACTTCCTCAGGGGAAAACGCATTGGCAGGTAATCACAGATGCTGCTGTTGAAGTTGGGCCAGCGCTGTTCTTCTCTTTATTGATAATCACTTTCAGTTTTTTACCGGTGTTCACACTTGAAGCTCAGGAAGGCAGGCTGTTTTCACCACTGGCTTACACCAAGACCTATGCGATGGCGGCCTCCGCCGGTTTGGCGGTGACATTGGTACCGGTTTTGATGGGCTATTTTATCAGGGGACGGATTCCGTCGGAAAACGTTAATCCATTGAACCGTTTGTTGATCTGGATTTACAAGCCGCTGTTATCCGGTGTGCTTAACTGGCCAAAATTTACCTTGTTTATCAGCCTGGTTGTTATTGGTAGCCTGGTTGTACCATTACAAAAATTGGGCTCTGAGTTTATGCCTGAACTTGATGAAGGCGACCTGATGTACATGCCAACCACACTCCCAGGCCTTTCCATTGGTAAGGCCCAGGAGCTTTTACAGCAAACGGACCGTTTGATTAAAACTGTACCGGAGGTCAAACAGGTATTCGGTAAGATAGGGCGGGCTGAAACAGCGACAGACCCTGCACCTTTAACAATGATTGAAACTATTATTCAGTTGAAACCCAAGGATCAGTGGCGACCGGGCATGACCACGCAAAAACTGATTGCAGAACTGGATGCCACGGTAAAATTTCCAGGTGTGACTAACGCCTGGGTGATGCCGATAAAAACACGGATTGATATGCTGGCAACCGGCATCAAGACACCTGTTGGTATCAAGGTGTCCGGCCCGGATATTAAAACGATAGAACGTATTGGGCGTGATATTGAAAAGGTGGTTCTTAATGTCGAAGGAACCACTTCTGCATATTCGGAAAGAGTTGCTGGAGGACGTTATATAGATATAAAGCCTGACAGAATTGCCGCTGCAAGATACGGCTTGAATATAGCTGATATCAACCAGGTAATTTCAGCAGCAGTTGGAGGCGTTAATATCAGTCAGACGGTTGAAGGTTTACAGCGATATCCAATAAATATCCGTTATCCCAGGGATCATCGAAACGATATTGAAAGCCTCAAGGATTTGCCATTGATTAGCTCTAATGGACTGGAAGTGGCTTTGGGTCAGGTTGCGGAAATCAGTATTGTTGATGGTCCACCTATGCTGAAGAGCGAAAATGGCAGGTTAAATGGCTGGACCTTTGTCGACATACGCGGAGTGGATCTCGGTTCTTACGTAGCTGATGCACAAAAGGTAGTACAGGATCAGGTAGATTTACCTCCCGGCTATTCAGTTACATGGTCAGGTCAATATGAATACATGTTGCGCGCTGAAAAGCGGCTCTCACAGGTCATTCCCTTAACACTTATAATTATCTTTGTTTTGCTTTACCTGACATTCCGTCATGCAGCTAAAGCAACAATGGTGATGCTATCTCTGCCATTTGCACTGGTTGGCGGGTTTTGGTTGATATACCTGTTGGGGTATAACCTGTCAGTTGCTGTGGGGGTTGGTTTTATAGCGTTGGCGGGTGTAGCTGCTGAATTTGGCGTAGTCATGCTGGTGTACCTGGACAATGCAATTGAATCACAATCCAGGAAAGGGCAATTGAATCCCGGACTGCTCAGGCAGGCCATCATGGAGGGGGCTGTGATGAGAGTGCGTCCGAAAGCCATGACAGTAGCAACCATTGTTGCAGGCCTGATTCCCATATTTATCGGAACAGGTACGGGCTCTGAAGTCATGAGTAAAATTGCCGCCCCCATGATTGGTGGCATGATTACCGCACCATTGCTCTCACTGTTTGTAATCCCAGCGATATATCTTCTCTGGAAAAAGCATGAATTAAAGTTTTAGAGAGAAGCCGTGAAACAGTAAATCAACCGAATTCAGAATGGATTATGTGCTTTAGGGACTGATATAGTCTGGATAATTGAATGATCGAATTTAACAGGTGACGCAATGGAACTCTCCCAAAACACGATTGATACGGTTAAGGCCACAATTCCAGTGCTTGAAGAGCATGGTATGGCAATTACTTCGAGAATGTACGAGATTCTTTTTGAAAAATACCCTGAAACCAAAAGCTTATTTAAAGGAGCACCTGAGGATCAGCCGAAAATTCTGGCAGCAGCGATAGCAGCTTACGCAACGAATATTGACAGCATTGATAAATTACATGACAAGGTGATGTACATAGCTAATGCGCATGTTAACAGCAATGTGCAGGCTGAACATTACCCAATGGTGGGTGACGCTGTGCTTACGGCTATGCAGGAAGTGCTTGGTGATGCAGCAACTCCCGAGATTCTTGACGCATGGAAAGAAGCTTACTTCTACCTTGCTGAAATTCTGACGATGAATGAAAAACAGTTGTATGCCTTTAACAGGGTTTCCAAAGTGGCACCGCTGGCTGGTGCTGCTAAGTCAGAACCTGATTAAAATAGGGATTAAAACTGGAAGTAATACTTGCGCTGTTGTTATCAATATAGCGATTTACAGAAAATTTGTTGATGACAGATTTATTCTAATGAACAATTTTCTTTTTGGGTTCAGCTTTGTTTCTGGGTGGAGGCAAAGATGCGTGATGTGAAAAAAGACGCCATCCATCTTCAGTTCTGATATAGGTGTTAGTTGCCAGTATAGTCACCTGGTTATCGTCACTGCCAATGGTTTCTTCGACCAGGTGAATGGAGCTTGTTTCACTTTTGTTTGTGGAAATAACTTTATAATTTATTTCCGGTGGTTGATTATCTTTAAGTATGAATGACCATTGTTTCAGCACTGTGTCATAGCCTGTTTGAATAGGGCCTCCCGGGTGGATACAGAAAATTTCATCGGTCTTCATCCAGATGGCACGCATCAGTTCAATATCCAGGTGCTCAAATGCAGAGTAAAAGGCAGATTCTGCTTCAGCTGCTGAATTTGTGAAATACGACACTTGATGCTCCGGTATAGGTAATAATAAAAATTTAGAGTAAAACGATATTGGTTACAATAAACCCCGTTATTTTTGAACTTTTACCAACCTTAAGATACTAGTCTAAAATACTGGCCTGAAATATATGGCCTGACATTTAAGGCCTGAAATTAAAAAGAGAGCCAGGCGCAGAGACAAAACTGGAACCCGTATCCGCTTTACGGGTGACAGACAACCTGGCTCTCAAAACCTTGAAATTGCAATGATTACTCTCCCTCGATATATGTAATATTTGATAGAGAGAGAAGATAAAAGTTCAAGGTAAAAAATGCAGGTTAAGCAATATCCAACTAAGGTTTTTATATTTTTATTGCTGGTTTTTGTTTCTTCATGGCATGCTGTTTTTGCAAAAGCAATGGCTGGGTCATTGGCTGTATTTGAATGGCAAAACCGTATGATTCTAGTCAATACATCTGACGTAGCAGGCAGGCAAACTGTCGAAAATTTGTTTAAGTTACATGAAGATGCCCTCGATGAGCGGCATATAGTCTGGTTTATTGTTCACTCTGAAGGTGTTGTTTCAAATTACCCGGGTAACATATCGACTTCGTTGCTTGGCGAGATAAAAGCTATCTTGTCGACTACTCCCAGTAACAACCTGGTACTTATCGGCAAAGATGGTGGTGTAAAAAGTCGGGGAAATGGTTTGAGTATCGAAACAATATTTGAACAAATCGATCAGATGCCAATGCGTCAATATGAAATGAAAATGCAGAATAATTATTGATTGGGCCAGTTCTGAGGGACTTTTTCCAGCTTGCTGATGTCGTAACCTAGGGATTCAATAAACTTTTTCAGCTTTTCATATAATTCATCATCCATTTCCGGTTTACGACTCATAATCCAGACGTAGTCGCGTTGTTTTCTGGCGATAATGGTATTTTGGTAATCCTCATCAAGGTAAACAATTCTGTAATCAGCCTTGATGGGCCAGATAAATTGCATACCCCACAAAGCATTTGTCTCTTTATCCTTGATAAAGCCCCTGGGCTGCATTTTCTTGAATTTGCCGTCAAAGCTGTCTTTATAGAAGGTGAATGTTGTCGCTACAGTGCCGTCATCGTCAAGGTCATATCGTTCTATTGCGTTGTGTGCACCTTTTTCAATAAAGGTGGGAATGCTGGCAATCACATACCAGTCACCCATGAATTTCGGTATATCGACGTAATCAACTGTTTTCATAGGCGGATGACTGCTACAGGCGGTTAAAAATAATAAGGCTGAGATAATTAAAAAATTAACTTTCATTGTCGGGAAACTTTCTTTCATAACGAAGTACTTTGCCTTCACGAACAATGCTCTGCAATGCAATCCAGTTATCGTCTTTGTCATACCAAAGATCAATGGAGTCTTTATCCGTTTCCAGGCGATAGCGACTGGCTTCGATATCACGGTCACCTACAGAAACGTTTTCGGTACCCAATTCATTTAATTTTGCAGGTAAAATTTCGCCGGTTTGTGGATTTAGAAGCTTTTGATTATCCAGAAGAGCAGGGTTCCAGTAAGCGTAACTTCTTATACAGCCTGATAGTTCTGATTTTTCTGAATTTGATGTGACTAATATCGAGTCTTCAGCATGGCTCGCTGTTACTGAATATTGCTTGCCATTGTCATTGGTGGACGCATCGAGTCGATGCAGGCAATTATTTCTCCAGGTTTCAGTATTGGAATGCTGATAACTGTAGACGCTCAGAAATAATATTTTGAAATCGAAAGTTGCGTTCGTGGTTACATTAGTGATTTCATTTTTGCGGATGACTTCGAAAGTGTGCGTGCCAATGGATTTATCATTGAGTAAAACATCAAAAATATAGTTTTCCTGTTTTTCTTCGGCGAATAATGGTGTATTAAGAAAAAGCAGGGTAGATAAAAATAAAAAAAATATCTGCTTCATGATCAGAGTTAATGTTTGGTGGATATTTAAATGACAATTTGAACACTGAAAGGTTTAATATGGTTTTTCACAAAATTAACAGGGTTTTTATGATGAGTGTTCAGAGAGCGTTTTTATTAACTTTTACGACCGGTTTGCTGGTTGCCTGCTCCGGGTCAACAGAAGACGTAAGAATTACGCTTTGTAAAGACCTTGTTCCTGAAATAAATACCCGGCTCAACTCACCTGGTTGGGATAAAGAAGATGTCAAGTTTAATGGATACGAGGATATGGAAGTTGCCCTGGTTTTCTCTCAATCTGGGTCCAAGGGAAAAATTTCCTGTTTCTATCCCTATAACTCTTATGATGATAATGCCATTACGCTTTCAGACCCGGCCTCAGCTCATGATACCTACCCATCATCCGTTGTTTTCAATGACCAGAAAGTCGACAGTAGAGAATTGGCGAACATGATTAACCGCGTTTTATTGAAACAGGGTAAACAGGCGATTGATAAGGGAAAGAAGGCAATTGAGGAAGGAACTGAAGCGATAAAAACCTCGCTTCAGTGATATTCATAGGTACCTTGAGTCTATCAGTTCCTGCATATTGTCGTAGCCCCTGTTTCCAGACGCCTGAA
>CALAZS010000171.1 GCA_937926265.1 uncultured Gammaproteobacteria bacterium | reverse complement strand
CGTTTACCGGTTATCCAGACATCACTGATATCACCTGACTGACAACTGTAAACAACCTGTGAAACCGGATGATAAACAGGTTGAGTGCCCAATCGGTTCATGTTTATAGCAACAAGGTCAGCAGATTTGCCGGGAGTTATCGAGCCGGTAATTTCATCAATGCCCAGGGCTTTAGCGCCATTGATTGTTGCCATTTTCAAAGCCTCAATTGCCGGTAACGCGCTGGCGTCTTCAGCGATGCCTTTGGCAAGCAACGCCGCGGTTTGCATTTCAGACATCATATCGAGGTTATTGTTGCTTGCAGCGCTATCAGTGCCAAGACAGACATTAATATTGTTCTTGAGGAGTTTGGCAACGGGGCAGAACCCGGAGGCCAGTTTCAGGTTTGATTGCGGGCAATGCACGATATGTGATCCGGTTTGAGAAAACAGGCTAATTTCCTCTTCGTTAAGCTGGGTCATGTGGACTGCCATTAGCGATGGGGATAAAAGTCCATGATCGTTTAATCGTGCGATCGGTCTTTTATCAAAATTATCCAGGCCCATCTGAATTTCTTCGCGTGTTTCATGCACATGCATGTGAATCGGAACCTGCAGTTCATCGGCAAGCATTTGCACACGTTTTAAAGCATCATCAGCGACAGAATAGGGTGCATGCGGTGCAAAGGCAGTTTGTACCAGGGGATGATCCCGGTAATCATCATGAACTTTAAGGCCTTTTTCAAAATACTCGTTATGGTTTGCGGCCCAGGTGGACGGAAAATCAATGACGATCATGCCAACCGTGGCCCGCATATGCATTTCTGCAGCAACCCGGGCAGTTACATCAGGGAAGAAATACATGTCGTTAAAGCAGGTGGTTCCAGACCTGATCATCTCGGCAATCGCCAGTTGCGTACCATCGCGGATGAAATCCTCGCTGACCCATTTTGCCTCAGCAGGCCAGATGAAATCGTTAAGCCATTGCATTAACGGCATATCATCCGCCAGACCACGAAACAGGCTCATTGAGGCATGCGTATGCGCATTGATAAGGCCAGGGATTATGGTGTGATTGGGCAGATCGATGAACTGTTCAGCTGAATATTTTTCCTTTGCCTGTTGTGACGGCACAATGGCCTCGATTTTCTGGTTGTTGATTACAACAGAATGATTTTCCAGAACTTCCGCTTCAATGTTTTCGTCTACGGGTATAATCCAGCGGGCATTTATTATTTGTGTCGCATTTTGCTTCATTTTTTATTCTCTGTTTTTTATCCTGGCTGTTGTTTCTTCAAAAAGAAATAGCTGTCATTAATAATACCCGGAAAAGCTTATGAAAGTCGTCAAACTCGATATTTCCATTACCGCAGATTCCGCCATAGTCTGGAAAAATGGCACTCTCTATCTTCTTGACCAGAGAGTTCTTCCGGCAACTGAACAATTTATTAAGTTGGAGACAGCAGAGGAAACGGCTACTGCGATCACCGAGATGGTGGTTCGTGGTGCTCCGGCAATCGGTGTGACGGCGGCTTACGGTGTTGTGCTGGCGGCAAGGCAAGCTATTGAACAGTATGCTACTCACTGGAAACAGGCTGTTGAAGACTTGCTTTCGATACTTGAAAAATCCAGGCCGACAGCTGTAAACCTGGCATGGGCAGTTAACAAGATGCGAAATGCCATTGCAAATCTAAAAGATAATTCTGACCCGGTAACAGAGCTTGAAAAGCTGGCTGTCCATATTCATCAAAAAGACATTGAAGACAACAAGGCAATCGGAGAGTTTGGGGCCGCCTTAATAAATAACGACATTAAACACGATGCCGGCATAATCACCCATTGTAATGCTGGTGCCTTGGCGACCGGTGGCTATGGCACAGCACTTGGTGTTGTGCGATCAGTTCATGCCCGGGGAAAACTGAGACAGGTTTATGCGGATGAAACCCGGCCATGGTTGCAGGGTGCCCGTCTTACGTCCTGGGAACTTGTCAGGGACAACATACCAGTCGCTCTGATATCAGATGGAGCGGCCGCCAGCAGAATGGCTGCCGGCGGGATTGACTGGGTCGTGGTTGGTTCTGACAGAATTGCCGCCAATGGTGATGTTGCCAACAAAATTGGAACCTATCACCTGGCGATTGCTGCAAAACATCATGGAATCAAGGTGATGGTGGCAGCACCTACCAGCACTATTGACATGAACCTGCCTTGCGGGGATCAGATTCCTATCGAAAAACGTTCTGAGTCGGAGCTTTTATCCTGTGGTGGATCGCGCATGGCGCCGGAGGGTCTCGAAGCCTGGAACCCGGTGTTTGATGTCACCCCGGCGGCCCTTGTGGATGCAATAGTGACAGAAAAGGGCGTTGTGCTTAATCCAGACGCTGAAAAGATGAAAAATCATATGGAAAATCAATTTTAAGGCGATTTTATGCGATTTAAGGCGTTTTATCTTTGTACTAATGGTTAGAGGGCATGTTATGATATCGGCTTCCTGAGCGGATTTTATAGAATAATCGAGAATAATCCGTCAGGTTGTGGAGGAGCCCAAAAATACATGTCAGAGTTTGCAAAAGAAATCTTACCTGTTGATCTAGAAAACGAAATGCAGCAGTCCTACCTGGACTATGCAATGAGTGTCATCGTCGGGCGTGCCCTGCCTGATGTTCGAGACGGTCTCAAGCCGGTTCACCGTCGCGTATTGTACGCAATGAATGAACTGGGTAATGACTGGAACAAGCCATACAAAAAATCTGCGCGTGTCGTTGGTGATGTAATCGGTAAATACCACCCACATGGTGACACAGCCGTGTATGACACGATTGTGCGTATGGCACAGCCATTTGCGATGCGCTACATGCTGGTTGATGGCCAGGGTAACTTCGGTTCAGTTGATGGTGATGCGCCTGCTGCCATGCGTTACACCGAAGTGCGTATGGCAAAGATTGCCCACAGTCTTCTGGATGACCTCGACAAGGAAACTGTCGACTTTGACGTCAACTACGACGAAACAGAAAGAGAACCTACTGTTCTGCCTGCGCGTTTCCCAAACCTGCTGGTCAATGGCTCTGCCGGTATTGCTGTCGGCATGGCTACAAATATTCCTCCGCATAATCTGACTGAAACGATCAATGCCTGCCTGGCACTTATCGAAGATGAAAGTATCGGCATTCTCGAGCTGATGAAAATCATGCCGGGTCCAGATTTCCCAACTGCAGCACTTATTAACGGCTCAAGTGGTATTGCTGAAGCCTATGCGACCGGTCGTGGTCGAATCTATGTGCGTGCCCGTAGTGAAATAGAAGAAGAAAACAATGGCAAACAGCGCATTGTTGTCACCGAGTTGCCATACCAGGTCAACAAGGCAAGGCTGCTGGAAAAGATTGCAGAACTGGTAAAAGACAAGAAAATTGAAGGCATAACCGAGCTGCGTGATGAATCTGACAAGGATGGCATGCGCATGGTTATCGAACTTCGCAAAGGCGAAGTAGCTGAAGTGGTTCTTAATAACCTCTACCAGCAGACACAGATGCAGAACGTGTTTGGCATCAATATGGTGTCACTGGTCGATGGTCAGCCACGTACCCTGAATCTCAAGCAAATGCTGTCTTACTTCATTCGCCATCGTCGCGAAGTGGTAACACGCAGAACCCTGTTCGAGCTGCGTAAAGCACGTGCCCGTGCACATGTTTTGGAAGGACTTGCCGTTGCACTGGCGAATATTGATGAAGTGATTGAACTGATTCGAAATGCCAGCAGTCCCGCAGAAGCCAAAGAACAACTGCTTGCCAAAACCTGGCAGTCCGGCACTGTTGAAGCCATGCTGGAAAAAGCAGGAGCGACCGCTTCAAGACCTGAAGAACTGTCTGAAGAATTCGGTCTTACAGCCGATGGTTATCGTTTAACTGATGTTCAGGCGCAAGCAATTCTGGACTTGAGGCTGCATCGCCTGACAGGTCTAGAACAGGATAAAATCCTGAATGAATACAGTGAGATAATCAATAAAATTAAAGAATTACTTGATATATTGTCCAGCCCTGAAAAGCTGATGTCGGTAATCCGCGATGAGCTCATTGACATGCGCGATCAGTTTGGAGACGAGCGTCGCACAGAAATCATTTCGGATCGCCTTGAATTAACGCTCGAAGATCTGATTACTGAAGAAGATGTCGTGGTTACGCTTTCTCACCATGGATATGCAAAAGCTCAGCCGCTGGATGTTTACCAGGCGCAAAAACGTGGTGGTAAAGGCAAAACGGCAGCTTCGACCAAGGATGAGGACTTTATTGATCAGCTATTTGTGGCCAGTACCCACGATACGATTTTGTGTTTCTCAAGCCGCGGTCGGGTTTACTGGCTCAAGGTTTACCAGCTTCCACAGGCCGGCAGAAATGCACGTGGTAAACCTATGGTTAACCTCTTGCCTTTGGAACAGGATGAACGTATTAATGCAGTGCTTCCAATACGCGAATACAGCCGGGACCAGTTTGTCTTTATGGCAAGCAGTTCCGGCGTTGTTAAGAAAACAGATTTGACGGCATTCTCCAGACCACGCGCCAGCGGCATTATTGCTGTTGACCTGCGTGATGACGATCAGCTTATTGGTGTTGCCATTACCGATGGCAGCAAGGACATCATGCTGTTCACTTCAGCTGGTAAAGCGGTTCGTTTTAATGAGTCAGCTGTGCGTGCAATGGGTAGAACGGCGTGCGGTGTCAGGGGTGTCAAGCTTGAAGATGGTCAGGAAGTTATCTCCCTGATAGTAGAAAATGAAGGCCATATCCTGACGGTCACTGAAAATGGTTATGGCAAACGTACGCCAATGTCTGAATATCCGACCAAGGGTCGTGGCGGTAAAGGTATGAAATCCATCAAGACTTCAGACCGCAATGGTGACCAGGTTGGCGCGGTGCTGGTTAACGATACTGACGAGGTCATGCTGATTACGGATGGTGGCACGCTGGTAAGAACACCTGTTGCTGATGTATCCGTGATGGGCCGCGATACGCAGGGTGTTCGCATGATTCGCCTTAGTGAAGGTGAGAAACTCATCGGAATTGAGCGAGTGATGTCTTTGGGTGATGCAGATGATGTTGATCCTGAAGCTGACGTTGAAGAATAATCTGAAAAGAATTTAAGACAGAATCAGGTTTGTCTGTAAGAAGTGTCCGAGCCATGGATGGCGAGGCCAAGCCTCCAGGGAAGGATTTACGGCGTCTTCTGGAAGACAAAGCTGGATCTGTCTTTTGATTTTTGAAAACTTAAATTTAGGAATAACAATGTCCAGAGTTTACAACTTTAGTGCAGGCCCGGCCGCACTCCCGGAAGATGTGCTTAAGAGAGCACAGGAAGAAATGACAGACTGGCATGGCTGCGGCATGTCCGTTATGGAAATGAGTCATCGTGGTAAGGAATTCATGTCAATCGCTGAAAAGGCTGAAGCTGATTTGCGTGAACTAATGGCCATTCCGGATAATTACAAAGTTTTGTTTCTGCAGGGTGGTGCATCAAGTCAGTTTGCGATGGTGCCACTGAATCTTACCGCCAATAATAAGAAAGTTGATTACATCAATACCGGTGCCTGGTCCAAAAAAGCCATCGCTGAAGCCAAACGTTTTGCCGATGTGAATGTTGCTTCAACCATGGAAGATAATAACTTCACCAATATCCCTCACCAGAAAGACCTGAACCTGACTGCAGATGCAGCCTATGTTCATTACACGCCAAATGAAACCATTGGTGGTGTTGAATTTAACTATGTGCCACATACTCATGAAGTACCTCTGATTGCGGACATGTCTTCAACAATATTGTCCCGTCCTGTCGATGTTGGCCAGTTTGGAATCATTTATGCTGGTGCCCAAAAGAATGTTGGTCCGGCCGGTCTGACCCTGGTGATTGTACGTGATGACCTGATAGGTAATGCTGTTGAAGGCACACCGGCGATGTTTGATTACAAAACCCATGCTGAAAATGACTCCATGTACAACACACCACCCACTTATGGCTGGTACCTGGCAGGCCTTGTTTTTGAATGGCTGAAAGACAAAGGCGGGTTACAGGGCATGGCGGAAATCAATTCCCGTAAAGCCAACAAACTTTACGATGCCATTGATACCTCTGATTTCTATGCGAACCCGGTTGATCCGCATTGCCGTTCCTGGATGAACATACCATTTACCCTGGCTAATCCTGACCTGGATAAAACCTTTCTTGAAGAAGCTTCGGCTCTGGGTCTGAAAACCTTGAAAGGCCACCGTTCAGTAGGTGGTATGCGTGCCAGTATTTATAACGCCATGCCTGAAGCAGGTGTCGATGCCCTGATAGATTTCATGGCAGATTTTGAAAAACGTAATGGTTAATTCTTCTTGCATGTCATCCTCGCAAAAGCGGGGATGCATGGTCATTTAATACTTTAGATAGATTCCTGCTTTCGCAGGAATGACGACTATTAAAGATTACAGGTTATTTAAATGTACAAAATCCAAACACTCAACAACATCTCCGTTGCCGGTTTAGACAGGCTGCCACGCGAGAACTATGAAATAGCATCAGAAATGTCAGCTCCGGATGCAATCCTGGTACGTTCTGCAAAAATGCATGATATGGAATTGCCGGAATCAGTTAAGGCAATTGGTCGTGCCGGTGCCGGTGTAAATAATATTCCGGTTCCTGCCATGACAGAAAAGGGTATTCCCGTTTTCAACGCACCCGGTGCAAATGCCAATGCTGTTAAAGAACTTGTTATTGCCGGCATGCTTATGGCAGCCAGAAATATAGGACAGGCCTGGAGTTTTGCCAGGGATCTTCAAGGTGAAGATCCTGAAATCAATAAAAATGTCGAAGCCGGTAAGAAAAATTATGTCGGTTTCGAACTGCCGGGTCGCACGCTGGGTGTTATTGGTCTTGGTGCTATTGGCGTCAAAATCGCCAATGCCGCTCATGCCCTGGGAATGAAAGTTATTGGTTATGACCCAACCATCACGGTTAAAAGTGCCTGGCAGTTACAATCTAATGTTCAACAGGCAATATCTGTTGATGACCTGCTGTCTAAAGCAGATTTTGTCACTTTTCATGTGCCTCTGAATGATCATACCCGTAACATGATCAACGAAGAGCGTCTCAACCTGATGCCTGACAACGCAGTCATTATGAATTTCGCCCGGAATGGCATTATTGATGACGAAGCCGTTGTCAAGGCACTCGATAGTGGCAAGATTTACGCATATGTATGTGATTTTCCAAGTAACCTGTTAAAAGATCATCCACGCTGCATCACTTTGCCTCACCTGGGTGCATCAACCCGCGAAGCTGAAGAAAACTGTGCCATCATGGTTTCTGAACAGGTTCGTGATTACCTGGAAAATGGCAATATCACCAATTCAGTGAATTTCCCTGAGATCAACCTGCCGCGTAATGAAGGTGTACGGTTAGCTGTTATTAACAGCAATGTGCCTAATATGGTCGGTCAGATTTCAACAGATCTCGCAGATGCGGGTTTAAATATCATTGATATGTTGAACAAATCGCGTGATGATATTGCCGTGACTTTGCTTGATGTGAATGATCAGGTACCTGATTCGGTAATCGATCAGATTAAAAACATTGATGGCGTATTGTCTGTTCGCTGTTTAAGTTGATAATAAATTTTTTCTGGAAGCTATGGACGAAGAAAAGCAATTACTGGTTATCCGTGACCGTATCGATGCTATCGATCAGCAGATGCAGGAGTTGCTGAATGAACGTGCCAAAGCGGCGCAGGAAGTAGCAAACATCAAGCTTTCAAGTTCCCCGGATGCGGTTTTTTATAGGCCTGAAAGGGAAGCGCAGGTTTTAAGAAATGTCATGGCCAGAAATAAAGGGCCTCTCGATAATGAATCAATGGCCAGGTTGTTCAGGGAAATAATGTCCTCCTGTCTGGCATTGGAAAAGCCATTGGATATTGCCTATTTAGGTCCCGAAGGCACATTTACACAGGCAGCGGCATTAAAGCATTTTGGTCATGCGATTTTAATGCAGTCTATGCCGGCCATTTCTGATGTTTTCAGTGAAGTTGAATCAGGCGGAGCAGACTATGGTGTGATTCCGATTGAAAACTCCACCGAAGGGGTGGTTAGCCACACGCTTGATATGTTTATCAAGTCGCCATTATTTATTTGTGGCGAAGTTTCTATCAGGATCAATCAGAACCTGATGTCACAGGCTCACAACCTGGCCGAAATCGATAAGATATATTCCCATCAGCAATCCCTGGCGCAATGCCGTGGTTGGCTTGATCGGCATATTGATCGCAGCGTTGAAAGAATTGCTGTCTCCAGTAATGCCGAAGCTGCCAAACTTGTGGCTGAAGATAGCAGGGCAGCAGCAATTGCCGGAGAGAATGCGGCTAATCTTTACCGGTTGAACATCCTCGAAACCAATATTGAGGATGAACCTGGCAATACAACCCGGTTTCTGGTGATTGGCAAGCAACAGATTCCAGCCAGCGGCGAAGATAAAACCAGTCTGATGTTGGCGACTAAAAACGAGGCGGGTGGCTTGCATGGGCTTCTGACTCCACTGGCTGAGCACCATATCAGCATGACCCGAATCGAGTCACGACCATCCAGGCGTGGTATCTGGGATTACGTATTCTTTATCGATATTCTTGGTCATCAGGATGATGCGAACGTTCAAAAGGCATTTAAAATACTTTCTGAGCGAGCCAGTCTGTTCAAAATTCTTGGCTCTTATCCTGTAGCTGTTTTATAGAGGCTGTTATGTCCAACCGTTTCATTGCGCATGCCGCTCCCGGTATTGCAAATCTCAAACCCTATATTCCTGGAAAGCCCATCTCTGAACTGGAAAGAGAACTGGGTATCAGTAACAGTATCAAACTGGCTTCCAATGAAAATCCTCTGGGTCCATCCAAAAAAGCCAAGGCAGTGATTCACGGCCAACTCGATGAACTGGCGCTTTATCCTGATGGTGGAGGCTACTTGCTCAGGTCAGCTCTTGCCGATAAACATGGAGTGCATCCCGATCAGGTCACGCTGGGCAACGGTTCCAATGATGTTCTGGATATGGTCGCCAGGGTATTTCTGTCACCTGGTAAAGAGGCAATATTTTCAGAATATGCCTTTGCTGTATACCCGATATCAACACAGGCTGTCGGTGCAACAGCGCGGATCTCAAAAGCGGTTGAATATGGTCATGACCTTGAGGCGATGAAATCGCTGATAAATGACAATACCAGTGTCATATTTATCGCCAACCCAAATAATCCAACGGGAACCTGGCTGAAAGAAAAACCACTGAAGGAATTTATAGACTCGGTTCCCGGGCACATTATCGTGGTCGTCGATGAGGCCTACGTTGAGTATGTTGATGCACCAGAGTATCCCGATGCGACTCAGTGGTTACCAGATCATCCTAACCTTATCGTTACCCGTACCTTTTCCAAAGCTTATGGGCTTGCGGCCCTGAGGATAGGTTACAGCCTTTCTCATCCTGAAGTTACAGACCTGCTAAACCGTGTCAGGCAGCCATTCAACGTTAATACGCTGGCACAGGCAGCTGCACTTGCATCGCTCCAGGATGAAGAACATATTCGACTCTCAGTTGAAACCAATCGTTCCGGTATGCAGCAATACGAAGAGGCATTTAAAACCATGGGACTTGACTGGATACCTTCAGTTGGCAATTTTATTACAGTGGATCTTGGTAAGGATGCAGCTCAAATTGACAAGGCATTGCTTACCCAGGGTGTGATTACCCGTCCGGTTGCCAACTATGGGTTGCCAAATCATCTGCGTATCTCTATTGGTCTTAATGAACAGAATGAGCGTTGTATCGAAGCCTTGAGGCAGGTTCTTGGTTAACTAACCAGTCACTCCTGCTAGAGATAAAAGCAAAAGGGATGACATTAAAAGTTTATCTATGAATAAAGCAGCATTTAAAATTAACAAACTCGCAATAATCGGTGTTGGCCTTATCGGTGGTTCACTGGCAATTGCCTTGCGGCAAGCCGGCGTTGTAAAACAAATTGTCGGTTGTGGTCGCGGGAAAGCAAATCTCGAAAAAGCAGTAGAGCTGGAGGTTATTGACGAATTCACCCATGATGTTGCGGAAGCAGTAACCAATGCCGATATGGTTTTTGTTGCTGTACCACTGAGTGCAATGAAAACTGTTTTCACGGCAATGAAAGGCCACCTGAAACCCGGTGCCGTTGTCACTGATGGTGGCAGTGCCAAGGCCTGTGTGATTGAAGACTGGGTTGATGTGTTTGGTAATGACCATCAGTTTGTTGCGGGTCATCCTATAGCGGGAACCGAAAACAGTGGCGTGGAAGCGGCGCTGCCTGATCTTTACCAAAACCGCCGGGTCATATTAACGCCTACTGAAACCGTTAATCCTGAAGCGCTTGAGTTAGTCGAAGATCTCTGGCAAACCTGCGGTTCCGAGGTGACTCATATGGCGGTTGATCTGCATGACCAGGTGTTGGCGGCAACCAGTCATTTGCCGCATGTGCTTGCTTTTGGTCTTGTCGATTCATTGGATAAGCTTGAGACGCATGACGAAATTTTTAAATATGCTGCCGGTGGTTTTAGGGATTTCAGTCGCATTGCATCATCCAACCCGGTGATGTGGCGGGACATCTGCCTTGCCAATGCAGCAGCCTTAAGCCCGGTGCTTGATGCTTTTATCGAAGACCTGCAGCGTCTCTCTACAATGATAAAAGCACAGGATGATGATGGATTGCTTAAGGTTTTTGAAGAAGCCAAGCAGGCTCGAGACAATTATGTCGATGGTATATAACAGCGCGATCTGTTATTGGTTTATAATCATTCAAATTTCTAACAATCTGTCATTTAACTAGCATGACTAATCCCGACAATATTAAATTCCTCGCCAAACCGGGCGGTAAGCTTTCCGGAAGTATTCGTGTCCCTGGTGATAAATCTATTTCTCACCGTTCAATTATGCTTGGTTCCCTGGCTGAAGGGACAACAAAAGTTACAGGCTTTCTTGAAGGAGAGGACAGTCTTGCGACTTTAAAGGCTTTTAAAGCCATGGGTGTCGAAATCGAAGGACCGCAAAATGGCAATGTCACTATTAACGGTGTCGGCATGCATGGCTTACAGCCAACGGATGAACCATTGGACCTGGGTAACTCCGGTACATCGATGAGATTGATGTCAGGGTTGCTTGCCGGTCAGGGTTTTGAGGTGACATTAATTGGTGACGAATCACTTTCCAAGCGACCCATGAAACGTGTTACTGATCCGCTGGCAACAATGGGAGCTGAAATTAACACCACTCCAAAAGGGACTGCGCCATTGGTAATCAGGCCTATCGATGGTTTGCGCGGAATTAACTACGAGCTTCCAGTCGCCAGTGCGCAGGTTAAATCCTGCCTGTTACTGGCTGGCTTATATGCCGATGGCGAAACTGTTGTCACTGAACCTGCACCAACACGTGATCATACCGAGCGAATGTTAAGAGGCTTCGGATATGAGGTGAAAACCGAGGGCAATAAAATAACTGTTTCAGGTGGTGGTAAGTTAACGGCCTGTAACATTGATGTGCCTTCGGATATTTCTTCAGCAGCTTTTTTCCTTGTTGGAGCAAGTATTTCAGAAGGCTCAGACCTGGTTATCGAGCATGTGGGTATGAATCCGACCCGTGACGGTGTCATCAGTATTCTCAGATTGATGGGCGCAGATATTACTGTAACCAACGAAAGGGAAGTAGGCGGCGAGCCGGTTGCTGATCTTCATGTCAAAAGCGCTGCTTTAAAAGGCATCAATATTCCCGAAGAATATGTGCCCCTTGCCATAGATGAATTTCCGGCAATATTTGTGGCTGCTGCCTGTGCTGAAGGACAAACGGTTCTTACCGGTGCCGAAGAATTACGCGTAAAAGAATCTGATCGCATCCAGGTGATGGCTGATGGTCTGAAAATACTGGGTATTGATATTGAGCCGACCCGGGATGGCGCGGTAATCGAGGGAATCGGTTCTGGCGGAAAAATTGGTCATGGAACTGTCATATCTCATGGTGATCACCGGATTGCGATGTCGTTTGCGATGGCTGCGCTTCGTTCGGATGGCGAAATTACGATTGAAGATTGCGCCAATGTAAATACTTCTTTTCCGGGTTTTGTGGAGCTGGCTTCATCCAGTGGCCTGGCAATTTCGCAATTCTGAGTCCATGACGATACCTGTATTAACAATTGATGGCCCGAGTGGCTCTGGCAAAGGCACAATCGCTGCGGTTATAGCTGATAAGCTGGGCTGGCATATTCTCGATAGTGGCGCCCTGTATCGTCTTGCCGGATATTCAGCAGATAATAAATCAATAGATTTCAAAGATATAGAAAAACTTGTTGATAATACACTTGATATGGATGTCAGGTTTGAGCAAGGCTCTGTTCTGCTGGATGGAACAGATGTATCCAAACAGATTCGCACCGAAACAACCGGTAACCTGGCTTCAAAAATTGCGGTGATTCCGGAAATTCGTAATGCATTGCTGCAATGGCAGCGCGATTACGTCAAAGAGCCAGGCCTTGTGGCTGACGGCCGCGATATGGGAACAGTCGTTTTCCCCGAAGCTGAAATAAAAATTTTTCTTGATGCCTCGGCCGAGGTCAGAGCAAAAAGACGCTATAAGCAGTTGATTGAAAAAGGATTAAGTGCTAATCTCGCCGACCTTGTTTCTGAGATTCAGGAAAGGGATGATCGGGATCGCAACAGAAGTGTAGCGCCTTTGTGTGCAGCTGAAGATGCGGTCATTATAGATTCTAGTGAAATGACTATCGCTGAGGTGGTCAACATTGTGCTTGATTCGGTTAAATCACGTCTCCCGCAACTTGAATTTTAAAACAGGATTTGGCGGTCTGTTTTTTAGTTTCCAATCTTTATTCAGACTAAATCTTTAACCTTTAACAAGCTGACTTAACGGGCTCTGATCGGAGATAACCTTAAGCCGGCAGGATGTGTTTTACACATCAGGATATTTTTCTCATGACTGAAAGTTTTGCTGAACTCTTTGAAGAGAGTATTGCTAATACCAATTTTGAACCCGGATCAATCGTTATCGGGACTGTCGTTGAAATCAACAGTGATTTCGTTGTTGTAAATGCTGGCCTTAAATCTGAAGGCGTTATCCCACGTGCACAATTTTTAAACATGCAGGGCGAGCTCGAGGTTGCCGTTGGCGACCAGGTCGAAGTGGCCCTGGATGCAGTGGAAGATGGTTTTGGTTCAACCCGTCTTTCCCGTGAAAAAGCAAAACGTAACCAGGCATGGGGTGTTCTCGAAAAAGCATTCGAGGAAGAAGAAATCATCACTGGTCGTATCAATGGTAAAGTCAAAGGTGGCTTTATTGTTGAACTGGAACAGATCCGTGCATTCCTGCCGGGTTCCCTGGTTGATGTTCGTCCTGTTCGTGATACCGCTTACCTGGAAGGTAAAGACCTGGAATTCAAAGTTATCAAGCTTGACCGCAAACGTAACAACGTTGTTGTTTCGCGTCGTGCTGTTGTTGAACAGGAATACAGCGAAGAAAGAGATCAGCTGCTTGAAAATCTGCAGGAAGGTCAGGAAGTCAAAGGTGTTATCAAGAACCTTACCGACTACGGTGCATTCGTGGATCTTGGCGGTATCGATGGTCTGCTGCATATCACTGACATGGCATGGAAACGTGTTAAACACCCATCCGAAGTTATCGAGATTGGTGACGAAGTTACCGTTAAGGTTCTGAAATTTGACCGTGATAAGCAACGTGTATCTCTTGGCATGAAACAGCTAGGCGATGATCCATGGGCTAACCTGGCACGTCGTTATCCTGAAGGTTCACGTCTGTTCGGTAAGGTGACTAACCTGGCTGACTACGGTTGTTTTATTGAACTGGAAGATGGTGTTGAAGGTCTCGTACACGTATCTGAAATGGACTGGACCAACAAAAATGTTCACCCATCCAAAGTTGTTTCGCTGGGTGATGAAGTTGAAGTTATGGTTCTTGATATCGACGAAGAACGTCGTCGTATCTCGCTGGGCATGAAACAGTGCAAAGCTAATCCATGGGATGAGTTTGCAGCGAATCACAAGAAAGGTGATCACGTTAGCGGCAAGATCAAATCCATTACCGATTTTGGTATCTTCATCGGTCTTGACGGAGGTATCGACGGACTGGTTCATTTGTCTGACATTACCTGGGACGAGAATGACGAAGAAGCCATTCATGGTTACAAGAAAGGTGATGAGCTTGAAACTGTTGTACTGGCAGTTGATCCGGAGCGCGAGCGTATCTCTCTTGGTGTTAAACAGCTTGATAAAGATCCGTTCTCAAGTTTCCTTGCAGCTAATGAAAAAGGCAGCTTCGTAAAAGGTACCGTGAAAGAAGTTGATGCTAAAGGTGCTGTAATTGAACTGACTGAAGAAGGTGTTGAAGGTTATCTTAGAGCTTCCGAGCTATCCCGTGATCGTGTTGAAGATGCACGTTCTGTACTTAATGAAGGTGATGAAGTTGAAGCGAAATTTACCGGTGTAGACCGTAAGAATCGTACTATTTCACTTTCAATCAAGGCGAAAGATGAAGATGAGGAAAAACAGGTAATTGCCGGCTATACTGGTGATGCTCCTGCCAGTGGTGGTGCAACTCTGGGTGATCTGCTTAAAGAGCAGATGTCTGATAAAGAGTAATCCTGCTTAATATAACTAGAATAAGGGCGGCAACTGCCGCCCGATAAAAAATTATGGAACAAGGCGAAAGAGTAACCAAATCTGAATTAATCGAGATGATTGCTGAAGAACAGCGTCATTTGGCATTCAAGGATGTAGAACTGGCTGTAAAATGTATGATTGATCAAATGGGTCAGGCATTATCTTCCGGTGAAAGAATTGAAATTCGTGGTTTTGGCAGTTTTTCTCTCCATTACCGCCCTGCGAGAGTGGGCAGAAATCCTAAAACAGGTGATTCTGTCGAACTTTCAGGAAAATATGTTCCGCATTTCAAACCGGGTAAAGAGTTAAGGGATCGCGTAAACCAGAAAATGGAAGAAGAGTGATTCTTGTAGTTTTTATTTCCGGTTAAACATTACCGGGTAAACAAAAAAAGCCGTCTCAACGGCTTTTTTTATGTCTGACTGGTTTTGGCTGGAATTAGGCTGGAATCTGAATTAGATAAGCTTAACTATATAATCTGGGATAAAAAACTGACGATAGTCAGACCGGCGATAATGCTAAAGTGCATTGATCTATCGACCCTTTTTTGTCTCCAGGTCAGATCAAAATTCATGATGTTGTCAATGCAGTTCTTGTTCTGGTCTTTCATGATGTAGTCATGGTTTGTCATGGGAGTTCTCCTGTTTTATATGTCTTTTCTGGATTTTTTCTGGGTTTTGTTTAAGTTTGTTCTATGTACGTACTATATGGTAGTACATTTAAATCAAATGTAGAACAAAAATAGAACAAATATTTTTAATCCAGTATAAATACAGTTTTTGTCCTCCATTAACTTTTGCTTGTTCAGTCAGGATCATTATAATGATTCGAATTTTATAAAGTTACCATGTAATGATATGAAGAAAGTTGATCAAGCTGTTGAAATACTTTGTGAAAAGGGCTGCGGTTCTGTTCGTGAGGATTTGGAACGACTTGAATCAGGTGAGAAGCTTCCAGAGACCGAAAATCTGTCAAAAGAAGAGCTTTCCAAGGTAGTCGAAGAACTGAAGTCTATAATGGCGGTTTACGGCGATTCCTGTCGAGTCACTTTTTGACCTGAATTTCTTCTACGTGCGGATCTGCTTAAAAGTCGATATTGAAAATAGCATTGGCTACCGGGAAGGTTTGCCGGCACTCCTCAAATTGCTTGACCAGTACAATATTCAGGCATCATTTTTTTTCTCACTGGGGTTTGATAACAGCGGGCTTCTTTTGCGGCGTTTTTATAACCCCTGGATCCTTTCCAGGCAGTTACCAGCATCACATTTCTTTTATGGTACCTTGTTGCCTCCGACACGCTTATCAAGAAAATATAAATCAATCATAAAAAGCTGTGCTGATGCCGGACATGATGTAGGTATCAAAAGTTACGATGCGGTTACCTGGCAGTCACAGGCTTTTAATGCTGATAAAAGATGGACAGAAAACAGTCTGCAATGGTCTATAGAGGAATTTGGAAATATTTTCGGATTTCATCCAAAATTTCATTCAGCCTCTGGCAATATTGTTAACCGTTATTTGCTTGAACTTGAGGATAGTTATGGTTTTCAGTTGGCCCTGGATACCCGGGGTAAAACTGCATTTCAGCCAGAGTATCTTGACTACATTGCCAAAACAAAACAATTGCCGGTTACACTGCCGAGCATCGAAGAAGTTTTAAATTCAGCGGAAGTGACAGTTGAGAATGTGCATGAGTATTTGTTTGCCGATAGTCAGAAACAATTACCACACGGCCATGTGTTTGAAGTGCGGGCAGCTCATGAAGGCCGGGACTGGTTAGCAATTCTTGAAAAACTTCTTGTAATGTGGCGGAGTTTTCAATGGGAATATCATAAAGTTTCTGATGTCTTTAACTCATTGCAGAATGAACAACTCTTGACGCACAAACTGGGCTGGGCAAACTATCCACCTGATAAGCTTTACAAGGCGACCCAGGGCGAAGTCATTGAAGAAATTATTTAAGACGGTAATTTAAAAATGAAAAAAAGATTATTTAACAAGGATTTAAAGGAATGGGTCTATTCATCAAAGTCTTATCGTCATGGTACAGGTCTGTTTGCCAATAAAAATATCCCCAAGGGCGAATATATTGGCACTTACCATGGCCCACGTGCAAAACGAAATGGCACTTATGTGCTTTGGGTTTATGACGAAGATAATCATGATGAGTGCTACGGTATAAGTGGTCAGAATTTGCTGCGTTTTTTAAACCATGACCGGAAAAAGCCGAATGTTGAATTTGAAGAAGCTGATTTATATGCGTTGAAAAATATCAAAAAGGATGAGGAACTTTGCTTTAATTATGGCGATGAATGCGGTTTAGACTGATTTTCCAAAATTATTTTCATTGCATATTAGAAATCAAAGATCAGCCGCTTAGCTCGAGGTGACAACCAAGTCCAAATGCCGAATAAAACTATAACGCTATACATTGGAATAAATCATGTCATCCCCGCCATCTGCTTTGTCTGGTGTGACAGAAGATGACAAAACGAGACTCTATCTATTCCCAACCGGTTAAAGCAGTAAAAGACTTTGCTTTTGATGAGCAGGTTGCGTCTGTTTTTCCTGATATGATCAAACGCTCTGTGCCAGGCTATTCCAGTGTCATTGCCATGACTGGCGTTCTTGCAGGGCAATATGCTCAAAAGAACAGTAATTGTTACGATCTTGGTTGTTCATTGGGTGAAAGTACTTACGCGATGATGCAGCAGGTTAAATCACCAGGCTGTAAAATCATCGGGGTGGATAACTCTCCGCAAATGCTGGAAAAGTGCCAAAGAAACCTTTCTGTCCAACCCTCCCAAAATGAATTTCAGCTCATATGCGATGATATTTTAAATGTAGAACTCAGAGATGCTTCGGTTGTTGTGCTCAACTATACGTTGCAGTTTATTAATATCGGGCAACGCGAAAAGTTTATTGAAAAGGTTTATCAAAACCTGCGACCCGGTGGCATTTTGCTGTTATCGGAAAAAATAAAATTTTCTGATGCTGAGAAAGACAAGCGCATGATTGAAATGCATCACCAGTTTAAAAAGGCCAATGGCTACAGTGATCTTGAGATCAGCCAGAAACGCACTGCTCTGGAAAACGTATTGCTTCCCGAAACCATTGATGATCATACCAACCGGTTAACTACAGCTGGTTTTAAATATATTGATATCTGGTTCCAGTGTTTTAACTTTATTTCGCTGATCGCACAAAAGCCATAATCAAGAAAAGTTTTTATCCATGTATCACCTTGATAAAATTAAAGCGCTGATTGCTGATACCTCTTTAAAGGTCTGGCTCGATAGTATTGATTCTGACCTGGAAAAAGCATTATCAGACCGTATACATGGCGATGAGAACAAGTGGCAAACTGCATACCAACAACTTCCTGAACTGCAATGTAGTTCATATGACATGCAATCAGGTGTCATAAATATTCACAGTGAAAATTCACTGAATGAACATGAATCTCTGGAGCTAAAAAAACTGCTTGAAGCATTTATACCGTGGCGGAAAGGTCCTTTTAATGTGAATGGCATTAACATTGATACGGAATGGCGCTCGGACTGGAAATGGGAACGCGTAAAGCCTCACATTAGTGACCTCAAAAATAAAATTGTGCTTGATGTTGGTTGTGGAAGTGGTTATCACGGATGGCGAATGGCTGAAGCCAATACTGGTAATGGTAATGGCGCAAAGCTGGTTATCGGCATCGACCCCGGCCGTTTATTTTATTACCAATACAAGGTAATCCGGCATTTTCTGAAGCCGTTTGATTTGCCTTTTTATATGCTGCCACTGGGTATTCAGCATCTAACTGCAAACCTGCAGGGTTTTGATACGGTTTTTTCAATGGGTATTTTTTATCATCGAAAATCACCTTTTGAACATTTATCAGAATTGAAAGCGTGTTTGAAACCCGGTGGTGAACTGGTGTTGGAAACACTCGTTGTTGATGGAGAAGAGGGTTACACGCTGGTTCCGGAAGACCGATATGCAAAAATGAGGAATGTCTGGTTTATTCCATCTATTCCAACGCTGATGGCATGGATGAAAAGAACCGGTTATAAAAATATTCGCCTGGTAGATGTAAACCAGACATCTATTGAAGAACAACGCGCTACTGAATGGATGCGGTTTGAGTCATTACCCGATTTCCTTGATCCCAATGATCATTCTAAAACAATAGAGGGTTATCCTGCTCCCAGGCGTGCAGTCATAATTGCCAACGCTTAAAATTCATTAACTGCTATTTATATGAACGCATCTGGCCAACCAGTACTCCCTGAATCTTCACCTGATCAGGCAAAAAATGCATTGGCGACATTGTCTCATTGGCAGGATGTAAAATAACCTCACCGGGCTTTTGTTCAATGCGTTTGAGTGTGGCATCGCTGTTATCAACCAGGGCCACAACAATTTCACCGTTTCTGGCGGTATCTTTCTGTTCTATAACTACCCAGTCGCCATCCAGAATGCCTTCATCGATCATGGAGTCTCCTTTGACCTGAAGGACATAACAGGGTTTTTCACTGCGAAGAGGAGGGGGAACATCCATGTTCTCGGGGGTTTCAATTGCCTCGATTGGACGACCGGCTGCAATATAGCCCATCATCGGTAACTGGTTGTCATTGGCTGCAGGTTCTTCCAGGGTCTGTTTTGGAAGTGATGTTGTTGGAGATGTTGCCGGAGATGATTTCAGGCGAATACCGCGCCGCAGGTTGTTCATGGGTTCAACCAGGCCGGCATCAATAAGCGCATGTATTTGCTTGTGCATTGATCCGCGCGAACTTAAGCCAAGAGCATCACATAGCTCATTCAGCGTAGGAGGTTGATCATAGGAAGGCAGGTTTTCTTTCAGATAATCGTATATTTCCTGTTGTCTGCGTGTCAGTGAAATCGACATGATTTATCCTTACTATTTAAGATATTCATTAATATAGAACATTTGTAGAACAAGTCAACTGCTATAATAAACTTTATTTTCCTTTTTTTATGAATCTTCAAATCAGTATTAATTCCTCAAATAGAGAGTTTTAAATGCAACATTATGATGTGATCGTGATTGGCAGCGGCCCGGGTGGTGAAGGGGCGGCTATGACTTTAAGTAAACAGGGCAAACATGTAGCCATGGTTGAACAGCATCCCCAGGTTGGTGGTGGCTGTACTCACTGGGGCACAATACCCAGTAAAGCCTTGCGTCATGCCGTACAGTTACTCGCCGATTACCGTCATCATCCACTGTTTGAGCATACTCTCAGCAATGTTGACATTACCTACCCGCAATTACTGAAAACGGCAGATTCAGTTACCGGTAAACAGGTCAGTATGCGTCACCGTTTTTACGTAAGAAATCATGTTGATATTTATCATGGCAAGGCAGAGTTTTTTTCGGAAAACCAGGTAACAATCATTAAAGACAATGGCGCAAATGAAGAAATAAGTGCCGATAATTTTGTTATAGCGACCGGTTCCAGTCCTTATCGTCCGGCAAATGTTAATTTCGATGGCAAACATGTTGTCGATAGTGATACGGTGTTAGAACTCGATAGCACACCAAGAGTAATCACTATCTATGGTGCGGGAGTGATTGGCTGTGAATATGCGTCAATTTTTGCCAATCTCGATGTCAAGGTTAACCTGGTCAACACACGCGACCGCCTGCTTTCTTTTCTTGATGATGAAATTACCGATGCACTGAGTTATCACCTGCGCGATCAGGGAGTCATGATTCGACATAATGAAAACTATGAATCAGTTGAAATAACGGATGATGGCGTCATTTTAAACGGACAGTCCGGGCGTAAGCTCAAGTCTGATGTGTTGCTCTGGGCGAATGGCCGAAGTGGTAATACAAGTAACATGGGGCTTGAAAATATCGGTATTGAATTGAATAACCGCGGTCAGATTGAAGTTAATGATGTTTTCCAGTCAAACATGAATCATGTATATGCTGTCGGCGATGTGATTGGACCGCCCGGTCTGGCAAGTGCCAGTTATGACCAGGGTCGCTTTGCTGCCTTGCATATTGCCCATGGCAAAAAAGACTGTTCACTTATTGAAGATATTCCAACCGGAATTTACACCAGCCCTGAAATCAGTTCCCTGGGTAAAACTGAAATGCAGTTGACCGAAGAGCAGATACCTTATGAAGTCGGCAGGGCGGAATTTAAAAACCTGGCGAGGGCACAGATCACAGGACATACCGTGGGTATGCTGAAAATACTGTTTCATCGTGAAACTCTTGAGATACTGGGTATTCACTGTTTTGGCGAGGAAGCCGCTGAAATCATTCATATCGGCCAGGCTATTATGCGTCAGGCAAATGGTGGCAATAATCTTAACTATTTTATTGAAACCACTTTCAATTATCCGACGATGGCCGAGGCTTA
>CALAZS010000170.1 GCA_937926265.1 uncultured Gammaproteobacteria bacterium | reverse complement strand
ATAGCACTGAAAGATCAGTCTTAGCATCTTTACAACCTTGTTCCAGTTTTATTGAAGCTGCTTGCACCTTCTTAGCTCCGATATTCCCCGCCACACCTTTTAAAGTATGCGCAAGTCGTTCAGCCGTATTAGTGTCATTTGAGCTAAGAGTTTTCTCAAATTCATTCTTAAAATTTCGCTGTGAATCACGAAATTTGATGAGAAGCTTTCTGTAAAGTTTTTTATTGCCTTGAGCAATCTCCAGGCCAACTTGAGTATCAATACCTGTTAACCCAGGTATATCGTCTGTATCTTCTTGCTGTATAGATTTGTGGCTTAATGACTCATCAATAACAGGTTTACTAGGAACAATCCACTTAGCCATTGTGGCAAACATGTCATTTACATTAATAGGTTTAGCAATATGATCATTCATGCCTGCATCAGTGACTTTTTCTCGATCCCCAGCCATCGCATTAGCTGTCATAGCTAATATCGGCAATTGTTTATGCTGAGCCTGAAGTCTCAACCTCCTCGTGGCCTCATAACCATCCATGACAGGCATTTGGCAGTCCATTAAAACGCCATCAAATTTCTCTGAAGCTAGTATATCTAGAGCTTCCTGACCATTGTTGGCTACTTCAACAAACAATCCATTGTTGGAAAGAATGTCGAGTGCAAGCTCCTGATTGATTTCGTTATCTTCAACCAGCAAGACTTTTGCGCCTCTCAACTTATTAATATCAGATGAGATCTCTTCTTGATGGTGTGTATGACGGCCATCTGAAGTCGCTTCATGTCCCATAGCGTACATAATCGAATCCAGCAAAGTTGATGGTGTAACGGGTTTAGTGAGAAAACCACTGATATCGACGCCTTCAGCAGCATGACGGGCTTCTTCCCGACCATAAGCTGTCACCATGATCAGGGTCGGAATATTTTCTAAGGTTTTATCATTTTGTATCAGTCGAGCTGTTTCTACCCCATCAAGACCCGGCATCTTCCAATCCATAAGGACAAGTTCATAGGGATCATTTGTATCAGTCTCTTCAAGCAGGGATAGAGCTGTCTCACCACCACCTGCCTGATCAACTCTCAGGCCAATGTTTGCTAACATATTACTGAGAATTTCTCGTGATGAGGCATTATCATCAACCATCAAAACGTGCAGTGAGCCTAATCCACTTGCAGTGGATCTTCGCTTAGAAACCACGCCCTGCTGCTTGCCAAAATAAGCTGTAAAGTTAAATGCACTGCCGACACCAGGTTCACTTTCAACCCAAATATCACCATCCATAAGTTCGGTTAGCTTTTTAGAAATAGCAAGTCCTAGTCCTGTTCCACCAAATTTACGTGTGGTTGACGTATCGGCTTGAGAGAACGACTGGAAGAGTTTTGCCTGCTGTTCTTTGTTCATGCCTATGCCGCTATCTCGCACTGAAAATTGAAGTTGGCACTCTGAATCAGTATTTTCAATTACTTTTACAGCAATAACGATTTCACCTTCCTCGGTGAACTTAACGGCATTATTACCCAGATTGATTAAAACTTGCCCAAGGCGTAACGGGTCACCTATTAAGGCCGTCGGCAATTCAGCTGGAAGATCGAACATCAATTCAATGCTTTTTTCTTCAGCCTTTAGCCCAACCAGATTGGCAAGATTGTCGAAAACATCTTCAAGACGAAAGTCGATTTTTTCCATATCGAGCTTACCGGCTTCAATTTTTGAAAAGTCCAAGATGTCATTTATGATGCCCAGAAGCGACTCAGCTGAGCGATGCACTTTTTGTACATAGTTTCTTTGTTTACGATCAAGTTCAGTTTGTAAGGCAAGATGTGACATACCAATAATCGCATTCATCGGTGTGCGAATTTCGTGCGACATGTTGGCAAGGAAGTCCGATTTAGCCTTGGTAGCTTCTTCTGCTATTTCCTTTGCGACGATCAGCTCCTGGGTACGATCCTGCACGGCTTGCTCAAGCACCCGTTTCTCTCTTTCGCTTTTTCTGTTCGATAGCTGGAGGTAGTAATAGAGCATGGACAGAATAGCCATGACATATAGACAGTATGCCCACCAGCGCTTCCATGGTGGAAAGGTCACGCCGATCGGTAATGCCACCTCCTGTTCCGGAAGAGACCAAACTCCGTCATTGTTAGTTCCCCGTATGCGCAGAGTGTATTCGCCACCGGGTAGGTTGACATAACGCCCCTTTCTGTCAGCCCCCGCGTCGTACCAGCCTCGATCGAAGCCTTCCAACATATATTGGTATCGATTTTTCATCGAACGCAGGAAATTGAGAGCCACATACTCGAAATCAAACGAATTGTTGCGCCAGTCGAGCTGCAGCGTTTCAAGGATTTCCGGTGCAGCACCAGCCTTGAGTAGCTCGCCGTCCTGCATGAGCGATGTCAGGTAAATCGGTGGTGGATTCTTGTTGTCCTCCAGACTTTCCGGGCGAAACAGATTGACTCCATTGAAGCCACCGAAGAACAGCCGTCCATCTACAGTCGCGACCCGCGAGGTGGGCCAGAAGTTGTGGCTGACGAGCCCGTCATCCACTGAATAGGTTTTCAGGACCTTTTCTGTATTTGGATCAAACTTTACGATGCCCAAGTCTGTCCCCAGCCACAAAAAGCCGTTCAGGTCCTGTATCACGTTGTTCACGATCGTCGCCTGAAATCCCTGTTCCTTGCCAAAGCGTTGGAACTTACCTGTTTTGGGATCCAGTCGGTTAAATCCTTTGTCGGTGGTCACCCAGATGCGTCCTTCGCGATCCTGAATGACGTCATAGACGGTGTCCGAGCTAATCGTGGCGGGGTCCTCGGGATCATGCTGGTGATGGGTGAATTGTTCGGTACGCTTGTCGAACTTCTCCAATCCACCGCCCCAGGTCGCGATCCAAAAGATATTGGGGTTTTCTCGTTCGGCAATAAAGCGGATCGAGGTGACGGCTGCAAAGCTATCTGGGTCTTGGGGATCGTGTTTATACTGCTTGCGCTCGGAAGTGCGCAGGTTGAAACGGTTGAATGCCATGTCCCAGCCAACTGCCCACACAACATCTTCGTCCTCATGGTCCTGGATCATCGCATAGAAGGATGTGTCGTCGGTTAGATGGCGGATGACCTTGCCGGTGTCGCGGTCGAATTCCACCAGGCCACTGAAAGTGGAGACGTAAAAATTGCCCGCGCGGTCTTCAAAGAAACCACAAGGATACCCCTGTGGCAGGGCCGAAGGGTCCTCGGGGTCGTGACCATAGTGTATAAAACGCTTGCTATCTTTTTCGAAACGCTCCAGTCCCTTGCCGAATGTGCCGATCCACAGGTTCTCCAGCCGGTCTTCGTAAATCGGCAAAGCCTGGTTATAGGCTATCGAATCGGGATTATTCGGGTCATGGGTAAAAACCTCGAAACGGAAGTGCCGTGGATCGTGTTTGTCGACCTTGCCATTGTTATGAATAACCCAAAGGACCCCGTCCTTGTCTTCCAGCAGACCCAGTATGGCATCGCTAGTAAGATTATTAGGCGCACCCATGCGACGGTTCTGGATCCTGGTTTTGCCAGTTGCCGGATCGAATATAGCCAGGCCCACGCCCTCGGTGTCATCAAGGAAGACGATCTTACCGTCACGGGTGTAGTAGATCTCCTGGATATTGATGTCCGGCACCGACTCGGGGTCGCCCTTGCTAGGGGCAAAAAGCTTGAACGTCTGCTTCGACTTGTCGTAACGGATAAGCCCTGAGCGCTTGCTTGCAAACCAGAGAATTCCATCCTTGTCCTCGATCATGGAACTGATGTCGTTGGCGGGCAGCGAATTAGGGTCATTAGGATCATTTAACAGGCGGCGAACCTTGCCTGACTGCTTGTCGATGAACGCCAGCCCCTCGTGGGTTGCAACCCAGATAATGCCGTCGCGATCTTCAAGCACGGAACGGATTTCGTTATCGGGTAGCGAGTTGGGGTTGTCTGGGTCATGACGGTAATTCCCAAACTTGCCGTCTCGTCGGTCGTAAGTACTCAGTCCACTGGAAGTGCCAAACCACAGCAGACCGTCTCGATCCTCGATGATCGTCGTGGCGGCCAGCAAAAAGGTACTACCCGCAAGACTGTTCTCCAAATTGTCGGGATCGTGAAAAAACGCACTCCAAGTATTAGTTTTTTTGTCATATCGATTGAGCCCGTTGTTGGTTCCAATCCAGAAAACCCCTTCGCTGTCTTCCAGTACTTGTGTGACAAAATCGTTGGACAAATCCGTTGTCCGTGTGTTGAAAAATTTGACGCTGCTCCCGTCAAAGCGAACCAACCCGTTGAAAAATGAGCCGAACCAGAGAAAACCTTCCCGGTCCTGAATCGCAGCGTGGGTGGGTTGGCCTCCAATGTCAAAGGCCGGTGTGAACTTCATTAAGGTTGGCGTTATGGTTTCCGAGCCGGAGGAGGTTTTAGGTAGCGAAACCGATGCATGGGCATGAGACGTGGCGAAGAAGGCCAGCGCAAATAGTAGATAGCTAAGTGCCTTCAGCAGCTTGCTGGAACCACTGCCCGTTTTCGACGCCGGGCACTTCGAGTTTGTCACTTTCACGTTAAGACTAGCCGTCCTTCGTCGCTTCAAGTTAAGATTATCCTTCTGCCATTCATCTTTCTAGTTCGAAACAAGTTTATATAATAGCCCACTTATTCCTGCTTGATCCTTTTCCTCTTCCATGCCCGCTTTTTAAGACATATTCCTTTCATGAGAGATCTCCCCACTATCCTCGTCGTTGATGACGAACCAGCCAATGTCGACTTTTGGTTGGCCTTTTGAAAGACTCCTACAAAGTCAAGGTTACCCTCAACGGGGCAAGACCTATAAACTGCCATTAGGCTTTATTTGGGAAAAACAGAATCCTTAACATTGGATAGCTTTTCAACGAGTTCTTTTGCTTGAGAAGTCATTTAGTAGATTTGATATTCTTTAAAAATGTGCCTTATAACAACAAATATATCGGCAAAAAATTTCTTTTCTTTATGTCCGCTAATCTACACAAACAGCCTAATGAGAATCTTTCTCATCTGTCGACTTTCTCAATACCTGTCAGTCAGAGATGGCGACCGACTGGCTCAGAAGTGTAAAGCCGTCATTAGACTCGTCATTTTATTTAAGAAAATCGTCATTTTCGTAAATTTCTATAACAAAACCTGATTTATATAGTTAATAAGACTAAGATAAGGCTAGATAATTGGGGTTTTAAAATATTTCAAAAATCTTGGCGCAAACATGAACAATTACAGCTCAAGCACTTTGATCTGCTTAATTAAAAGTGTTTTTATATTTCTTACTATAAGCCTTTCATCTTCAGCTATAGCCAAGGAATGGTATCCACTTCAGATTGAGGTTTGGGATCCGCCTTTTAATAAAGAAAGGCAACGTATTTTAAAAGAATATACCCCCCTGCAAAAGTCGGAAAAACGATGGGATATCTGCGTCTCAATTCCTCATCTCAAAGATGCATACTGGCTAGCAGTAAATTTTGGGCTTGTAGATGAGGCAAAAAGATTAGGGGTCAATCTATCAATATACGAGGCAGGTGGTTATGACCGTCTTGAAGTTCAGCAAAAACAGATTGCTGAATGCATTGATAAGAATGTTGATGGCTTGATCATAAGCGCTATTGCTGCTGATGGCTTAAATGAATTAGTTAAAGATGCGAGTGATCGAAAAATACCTGTTTTAGATTTGATTAATGGTATAAATTCACCCCACCTCTCTGCAAGAATTGCTGTAGATTTTTTCGATACAGGATTTCAAGCAGGTGAATATTTAAAGCAGCTTGTCGAAAAAAATTCTACTAAAACACATGTTGCTTGGTTTCCTGGGCCTGAGGGTGCCGGCTGGGTTGCTGCTGGGGATAAGGGTTTTCGCACAGCTTTAAAAAATACACATATTGAAATTATTGCCAGTTTAAAGGGTGATACCGGAATAAAAGCGCAGTCAAATTTAATTGAGTCTGTATTAGACGACTTAGGCGATAATGTTTCAGATAAGCTTGACTATATCGTAGGGACTACTGTTAGCGCAGAGGCTGCCGTTTCAATTTTGAGAAAACGCGGATTAAGTAAACAGATTAAGGTGCTATCTTATTACTACGGCCCAGGTGTTCATAAGGGTGTAAAGCGCGGCAACATACTAGCTGCTCCGACTGACTCACAGGCAATTCAGGCTCGAATTGCCGTAGACACTATGGTTCGGATCCTTGATGGACAACCCTTCTTTAAACATGCAGCACCGATAGTCAAAGTTATTGATCGTATAAATCAACGCACTTGGGACTCAACAACTACTTTAGCCCCCAGAGGATTCCGTCCAATTTTTACTGTTACTAAGTAAATGTTTTTTACAAAGATGCCATTTCGTTGGGTTTTACTTTTAATGATGCTGATCTTGGGTGTAAGTGGCTCTTTCAAGCTCAGTGAAGCATTTCGATTAGACGCCAAGAATGCCTGGATACTTCAGGCAGAGAATGCCGGACAATGGCTCTCAGGAACTATTCTAAACTGGTTGGAAGAAAGCTATGCGCCCATATCTGGTCTGGCAGCATTAGCCGAGAATTCAAATGTACTCAGTGAAGATGAATTTCTAAATGCTTACGATGCCCTTGAAGACCGTGCTACAGCCTTCTTTTTAGAGAGTGCGGTTTACCTCAAACGCTTTGAAGCTGATCAGTGGCAGCTTGTCTATACTACAGATATTTATGGCCTACTTGCTGAAGAGAATGTTTTTTCAGAGGCTAATTGGCTTAAATCAACATTGCATGAAGCAACACTTCGATCAGGGGAAATGATACTCGGTCCTCCTCACCAATTAGAAAATAATGTTTTCTCAACAGTTGCTTTAATGATTGATTCACCAGACGGTGAGATCATTATCGCTGGTCTTGTAAATTACAATGCGCTTATTAATGGACTTTATGAAATACATGTTCCAAATGGAATGAGCTTAGAGATTAATGGTCGTTTTTTTGGCGGTAATACAGTTGATATATGGAATGATAAACAGGATGCCACACTACATATTGTAAAAAACCGAACCGTGAGTGCAGGCGCTGAACTGGAGATTTTGTGGTCAATTGATGCAAATTTTCAAGGAGGCCCTCCCAAGCAGTTATCCCAAGTAATATTGTATGGAGGTATAGGGATTACTCTCGTTCTCACCGCTTTTTTTGCCATGCTGTTAATGCAAAATTCAACAATTACTCAACGAATTAAAGAAGCAACAGCTGAACTTAAAAAGAGTGAAGTACGTTTTCGAAATATTGTGGAAGGCTTTGGATCAGGATATTTCTTTTACTCTCATAACTTGGAGGGAGTCTTTACTTATGTTAGCTCTTCTGTGGAAGGCATGTTGGGCTACACCCCAGAAGATTTCATGGTGCATTTTAGTGAAGTACTAACTGATTCCCCAATGAATGCAGAGGCTGAAAAAATGGCCGAGCTAGTCATGCAGGGTGAAAATGTTCCGTCTTATCAAATTGAGGTTAAACATAAGTCAGGTGGTGTTAAATATTTGCAAATATCTGAGGTGCCTCTCTATGATGATCATGGTGTAATAATAGGCTTAGAAGGTATTGCAAATGATGTTACTGACCTTAAGAAGTCTCAAGAAAACTTAAGACAAGCTAAAGAAATCGCTGAAAATAAAAGTAAAGAAATAACTGAAAAAGACAATCGAATTAGGAGCATTTTTGAGACCTCTAATGAAGGTATCTGGATGATTGATAATGAGGGAGCTACAACGGAAATCAATAATTCACTCTCGATAATACTGGGCCGCAAACCTGAAGATGTTGTTGGTAGGTATCTTTATGATTTTCTCGATGATGAAAGTAAAAAAGTATTTCTTAACCAGCTAGAAAAACGTAATACAGGGCGATCAACTAGCTATGAAGTCACAATTGAGCGTGATGATGGGACAAAAGTGCCTGTGGTAATAAATGGGACACCTCTATATGACGCCTTAGGTATAAAAATTGGTTCATTTGGAATGGTGACTGATGTTACTAAACTCAAACAAGCAGAAAATGATTTAAGACTTGCCAAAGAGGTTGCTGAAGAGGCAACAAAAGCAAAGTCTGACTTCCTTGCTAATATGTCCCATGAAATCCGCACCCCGATGAATGCCATCATTGGCATGTCCCATCTTGCCTTACAAACTGAACTTGATCGCAAACAAAGAAACTATGTACAAAAAGTGCATCGCTCAGCAGAGTCGCTTCTGGGTATCATCAATGACATCTTAGATTTTTCAAAGATTGAGGCAGGAAAGCTCGACATGGAAAAAGTCGACTTTCGGTTGGAAGATGTCTTTGACAACCTTGCAAATCTTGTAGGGTTAAAAGCTGAAGAAAAAAGCGTAGAGCTTATGTTCGACCTGCCTGCAGAATTACCAACTGCCTTAATCGGTGATCCTTTACGACTTGGACAAGTGCTGATCAATCTTGGCAATAATGCCGTCAAGTTCACTGAAAAAGGTGAAATCGTTATTGCTGTAAAAGTACTCGAAGATACTGACGAAGCTTGCCAACTACAATTTTCAGTTCGAGATAGCGGCATTGGCATGAGTGAAGAACAGCAGGCAAAACTTTTTCAGTCATTCTCTCAGGCTGATACTTCAACCACACGTAAATTTGGTGGAACAGGTCTTGGGTTAGCTATTTCGAAAAAGCTTACTGAGCTTATGCAGGGTGATATATGGGTGGAAAGCAAGCCTGGGGAAGGTAGTATATTTTATTTTACGGCTCAGTTTGATAAGCAGCAGGGAGAGGTTTCTAAACGTAGGTCGACTGCCAACGAGCTTAGGTCGATACATGTCTTGATGGTCGATGATAACGCTTCATCACGTGAAATCCTTAGCAACATGTTAGCTAACACCGGTCTTAGAGTTGACCAAGCAGGAAGTGGTGAAACAGCACTAGCGTTGCTTGAACAAGCTGATTCAAACGACCCCTATGAGCTTGTATTGATGGATTGGAAAATGCCAGGTCTTGATGGTGTAGAAACAGCTCGTCTCATACAGAATGATGAAACACTAGAAAATATTCCGACTGTCATCATGGTGACGGCATATGGTAGGGAAGAAGCTAATCAAGCTGCAGAGGGTGTCGATATCAGCGGCTTCCTTACCAAACCAGTCACACCCTCAGCTTTGCTAGACGCAATTATGAATGCGATGGGGCATGAGTCAATATCAGATGGTCGACATGCTTCTCATCAAGATGAAGCCACATCTGACTTTAAAAAACTGAAAGGAGCAAAAGTTCTTCTAGTCGAAGATAACGAGATTAATCAGGAGCTTGCACTGGATATTCTTACTAATAATGGTTTGTTCGTAGAAGTTGCCAATAATGGTCAGGAAGCTCTGGACATGCTTGCAAAACAGCAGTTTGATGGAGTCTTAATGGATTGTCAGATGCCTGTCATGGATGG
>CALAZS010000169.1 GCA_937926265.1 uncultured Gammaproteobacteria bacterium | reverse complement strand
TTTGTGGGTACCCAGTTCTTTTCCTTGCCTCTGGGTGCTTTGGCCCCGAAATAAATATCCACCGATCCATCTGAATTGGCAACCGGGTTTTCACGACTGCCAACACTTTTATTTTTATTACCACCAACATCCAGCAGGCTGCGGGTGGCTGGGTCGTAGGCAGTAACCGCCCAGAAGTTCTTGACCGGAGGGTTGGCTCCTATTCGTAATTTATAGTTCTTTCCACCATCCAGAAAGCGGCCCTGGTTATCGCGAAAAGTCGTCAGATAGGCCGTACCTTGACCCGGCGTGGTAGAGATCAGGTTCGGTGACACCACAATGGCCTGGTAGTGCCAGAGCGTACGCGCATCAATATCATTGATTCCTTCGCGTTCAAAAGTGGTGTTATACAGGAACATTTTTTCCCAATGACGCTCCGGCCAGTATTTGATATCCGGCTCGCGAGAAGCATAGACGATTGCCCGGCACATGGCTGCCCCCTGTTTTGCTGCCTGATCGAAAATACCTTGCATGCGTGCATCCGGATTGAAATGTTTTCCCTTGCGAATCCCCAGTGCAGACAGGCGCCCTAATTGCTCAGGACCAATCAAACCTGTAGGTTCATATTGGACAATTTCATTCAGCATTTCAAACGCAGAACCATCTTCCGGCGCCAAAGAATTTAGACCCATGCCGGCTGTATTGATATAGTTTGCCGGGCGTGGTCCGGTTGCCAGCGGATAGACCTTCAGGTTTTGGCTGAAATATTCGACAGCCTTGTCTCCTAAGCCAACATCACCCCAACCGCGCATCATGACCCATATCCGGTAGCTGGGAGATTTTACTTCAAAATAGCCATCAGGTATCTTTCCGTCATAGGCGGGAGGCAAAAACAGGTATTTACCACCTTCCCCCTTGTCTGGACCTACAAAACCAAAGTCAACCAAATACTTGAAAAGGACATCATTGGCAGTTCCATACATGCCTTTAGGGATTTCCACCACGGTAGGTCCATCGATTTTCAGGTCGAGTGAAGCAACCGCGTAAACCGTACTGTTGTTGCCGGTAAGGTACAGTTCGCTGGGTGTTAAACCAGGACTGGGATGCACACCGATATCCGATGCGCTTTTGAATCCAAAATCGCGTATCTGTCCCTTTATTATGCCGTAAACCGAAAGGGCCGGATTGAAGTCCATATAGGCCTGGGTGGCCCGTTGCAGATCCATTTCATCATAGATCTTTTGCACCGATTCTTCGGTGGGAAAGGCTTCCAACTCGAATTCCAGCGTACCAAAACTGGTCTCGATCTTATCGGGGGCAGGCTTAAAATCCTCGTTGGTTTGTTTTTCACCTGCCGTTTTAAACAGGTTCCTGTTTTCGCCGGTTTGCTGTGCCTGCGCACTTACCATAAGGCCGGTCAATACCAGACAGGCCAGTAAAGTTTTTATTGTTGTTTTCATTTTATCTATTTTTTTTAAGTTTATGTCATCCAGAGTCCTTATCTAAAGCACTCCGGATGACCCATTATTTTTTACTACTCTACCAGTTCCACTTCACCAGGTCTCCAGGTTTTATCAAACCAAGGTTCCAATGGGCTGTATAGTCTGAATAAGCTATGCCATCCTTTACCCGGTATAGTTTGCAGCCAGTTTACATTTCCCTCGGGTTTTGTTGGTCCAAAATAGATATCGCAAGAACCATCAGCGTTGGTAATGGTGCCTTTATCTGCACTTGTAATACCCGGGAATTGCTGATCGGTTTGCAACAAGGAACGGGTTTGAACATCATAAATCGTTACATCCCAAAATTCTTTCATTGGAACATTAGCCGGAATGTTCAATTTATAGGTTTTACCTCCATCAAAAGGATTACCTTCTGAATCACGCAAACCCATCATGTATTGCGAACCTTTTCCTACCATTTTGTTCACCATAGCCGCAGTTATACCTGTGGCAAAAAAGTGGAAACGGACACGCTGGTCAACCATACGAATATCATCACGTAAGAATTCATGACTGCCACCAGGAAAACCAGTTTCCCAGCCACTGTTAGGATAAGCCGCATATTCCTTATGCCGGTTACGGTATAAAATTGTTCGCGAATACGCATGAGCAACACCTGCCGCTTCCGTCAGAATTTTTTTCATTCGTGCATCGGGTGCGAACTCTTTTCCTTTTTCAATACCGATTTGTTGCAATAAACCAAGCACTTCAGGCACATAAGCTTCGTTTGGCTCTTCCTGTATCAACTCACTAATCTCCTCGCAGTAGGTATAATCCATAGCATGTATCGTATTGAATGCTTCTCCTGAAACATCTACAAAGTTCAATGCAGGTGGATTATTAGCATCTTCTAATTGATATACCTTTAAATTCTCTTTAATTAATTTAGCTCCTGGTGCAGGATCACCATTTACCAACATAGCTCTTGCAACCATCCAGTTACCATAGGTAGATGAATTGAGGGCATAATGACCTTCAGGTATATCTCCTTCGTATTCTGGAGGTAATAATATATATTTTCCGCCTTTGCCTTGGTCACGCCCAGCCGCACCAAAGTCAGCAACATAGCGAAACCAATGGTCGTCAATAATACCCAATACTTTAGGAGGTGTTTCTATAACTAAGGGGCCGTCTTTTGTATCCAGCCACATAAATAAGTAAACAACAGTTGTATTCGGAGTTAACAGAAGCACTTTTGAATCCATCCGCTTTTCCCAAACGCAGGCAGTTACATTGTCTGGTCCCCATTTGCGAAGGCCTTTTCTAAAACCATGTAAAGAAGCACCCGGCATTGTCATCATTATAGCTTCAACAGCACGTTGAAAATCCATTTGATCATATACCTTTTGCGCTGTAGCCTCATCAGGAAAACCATCGGTAAATTTTAAAGTTCCAAAGCGGGTTTCTACTTCATCCGCAATTGGAATACTTGCTGGAATTTCGGTAGTCATTTTGTACTTTTTTTGCTGAGCCTGCACACTTAGCATAAGGCCGGTCAATACCAGGC
>CALAZS010000168.1 GCA_937926265.1 uncultured Gammaproteobacteria bacterium | reverse complement strand
TCGATGTGGTTAACAGCCAGGATAAATGGTTAGGCAAAGGTTATATCAATCCCAACTCGCTAATTTGTGTTCGACTCCTCAGCAGAGATAAAAACATAGAAATCAATCGTTCCCTCATTGTTCATAAACTCAACATTGCCTTAAGCCTGCGTGAACGTTTTTATAAAAAGCCATATTACCGGCTGGTGTTTGGTGAATCAGATGGGCTTCCCGGGCTTATCATCGACCGATATGGTGATTACTGTGTGGTTGCAATCGCCACCGCAGGTATGCAGAAGTTACAAACAGAAATACTCGCTGCACTCGATAAAGTCATAAAGCCCAAAGGTGTGGTTTTACGCAACGATTCCAACATCAGGCAACAGGAAGGTCTTGATCGTTATGTTGAAATTGCCAGCGGGTCAGTACCTGATCAGGTCCATCTTGAAGAAGGTGATTGTCGTTTCCAGGTATCATTAACTGAAGGTCAGAAAACAGGCTGGTTTTTTGACCAGGCAGCAAACCGACAGAAAATGCTTCAATATGTTGCCGGAAAATCAGTGCTTGATGTCTGCTCCTATGTTGGAGCATGGTCTGTACAGGCAGCCGCGGCGGGAGCTAAAGAAGTCAGCAGCGTTGATATTTCTTCAAAAGCTCTGGATGCGGTGCATCACAATGCCGAGTTAAACAATGTTGCCGATAAACTGGTGATGATTGAAGGCGATGCCTTCGATGCCATGCGTGAATTAAAACAGGAAGGCCGTCGCTATGATGTAGTGATTTTGGATCCACCTGCATTTATCAAGAAAAGAAAAGATATCAAGCAGGGACTGATTGCCTATAAAAGATTAAACGAGCTGGCGGTCAGACTGGTAAACAATGATGGTATTTTAATCAGTGCCTCCTGTTCGCATCACCTGTCGGGTCAGGATTTGATAAAAACCCTGCAACAGGCTGCCCGTCATAACGACCGTTTTATTCAGATACTTGAGGAAGGCAAACAGGGTATAGATCATCCAGTGCATCCTGCAATACCTGAGACAAGTTATCTCAAGGCATTTTATTGCAGGGTGCTCAGGAATTAAGATTAAGGGTGATTGGCAATACGCATCACTTCAGATTTGATGCGGGCTTTTTCATTGGGAGGCAGTTGTTCCCAGTAAGAGGCAAATTCCTTGGCTTCATCAGATAGATAAATTGCATCCTGGTCTCCAAACATAAGCCATGCCGGGTTTACATCGAGTACTTCAGCAATCTTGTCGATTTTGCGGGGCCTGAGGCTTTTACCGTTTTCAATTTTCTGTATGACTGCCTGGTTGGTTTCTGCATGCAAAGCCAGCTGGTCCTGAGTCCAGCCTTTCTGATGTCTTTTATAACGAACGCGCTCGCCCAGCGTGCGTAAAAATGTGTTTGCAGTTCTTAAGTCCATATTCGTGTACTCATATTTGTTTTTATGGCAGTCATTGACTGTCCGTAAAACAGATAACGGCAGTTAATTACAGGACTTAAATTTTTTTTAACGTTTAGGAACGCAATTCTTATGCCGATTTTATTTCGGGCTTTTCAATTTTTTAGCAATTTCTAATATAAAATGGCTGACAGTAAAAATTTTGTAAGAAACGGCTTCTGACAGTAATGGACGTAACTGTTATTATTGGCAAAATTCACGATCCCCTTCACATAAACGTTCAATGCTCTATCCCGATATTGACCCGGTAGCTTTTCAGCTAGGATCTATAAAAATTCACTGGTACGGCATCAGCTACATGGTGGCATTCGCTGTTGGGTGGTGGCTTGCCAGGGTCAGGGCAAAACAGACGGGTTTGCTGGATGAAAAAGGTGTTGATGACCTGATTTTCTACGTTGTACTTGGTGTTGTTTTGGGCGGGCGAATTGGCTATATCCTGTTCTACAATTTTGCTACCTGGATGTCGGACCCGCTGGAGTTATTCAGGGTGTGGGAAGGCGGAATGTCGTTTCATGGCGGCCTGCTGGGTGTACTGATAGCCATGTGGCTGTTTGCCAGAAAAGTCCAGCTCAAGTTTTTCCAGATCACAGATTTTATCGCCCCTATAGTGCCGGTCGGGCTGTTGACCGGAAGAATTGGTAATTTTATTAACGGTGAACTCTGGGGTGCGCCTACTAAAGTACCTTGGGGTATGCAGGTTAAATGTGAAGAATTTTATTACCTGTGTTCATCCAAATTGGGCTTGGCACCCGGTACTGAATTAACACCGCCATTGCATCCGTCACAGCTCTATGAAGCTTTGCTGGAAGGCGTGGTCTTATTTGCCTTGTTATGGCTGGTGGCGTTACGAAAACCGCCTATGATGATGGTTTCCGGTTTGTTTCTAATTGGTTACAGTGTTTTCCGTTTTTCAGTTGAATTTGTGAGAATGCCGGATGCACATATCGGTTACTTGTGGGGAGAATGGCTGACGATGGGGCAACTGTTGAGTCTGCCTATGTTACTGGCGGGGTTAGTTATTTCTTTATATTCATTAAAAACCAAAGATATGGATTAAGGGCGTTCTGAATTCACTTTATGAAAGTGTCTGCCGCATGGATGCGGCAGTCAAGCCCTCATGGATGAGTTGATGGCGTCTTTCATAAAGTTGAATCAGAATGGCCACAGAAAATAAATTTTGAGAACATGAAACAATACCTAGAACTATGCCAACGCATTATCGATGAAGGTGAATGGGTTGAGAACAAGCGCACCGGCAAACGTTGCCTGACAGTCATCAACGCTGACCTGACTTACGATGTAGAAAATAATCAGTTTCCGCTGGTGACAACACGTAAAAGTTTCTGGAAAGCCGCTATCGCCGAAATGATTGGTTATTTGCGAGGTTACAGTAATGCGGCTGATTTCAGAAAAATCGGTACAAAAACCTGGGACGCCAATGCCAATGAAAATGAAGCCTGGTTAAATAACCCACTTCGCCAGGGTGATGATGACATGGGGCGCGTTTATGGCGTACAGGGAAGATCCTGGCAAAAACCGGATGGTGGTCATGTTGACCAGTTAAAGAAGATCGTTGATGACTTGTCGAATGGTATCGATGATCGTGGTGAAATTTTAACTTTCTATAATCCGGGTGAATTTCATATGGGTTGTTTAAGGCCCTGCATGCATACCCACACTTTTTCCCTGTTGGGTGACAGGCTGTACCTGACTTCTTACCAGCGCTCCTGTGATGTGCCGCTCGGTTTAAATTTCAACATGGTGCAGGTATTTTTCCTGTTGCAGGTCATGGCGCAGATTACCGGTCACAAACCGGGCAAGGCTTATCATAAGATCGTCAATGCACACATCTACGAAGATCAGCTTGAATTAATGCGTGATGTACAACTCAAGCGTGAACCGTTTGATCCGCCTCAACTGCATATCAATTCTGATATCAGGTCACTTGAAGATATAGAAACCTGGGTCACTATGAATGACTTTGAAGTGACCGGTTATCAGCATCATGACCCAATCCAGTATCCATTTTCCGTTTAATTAAAATGGCTGAAATAATTATCATTGCGGCAATGGCTAAAAACCGTGTTATCGGTATAGAGAACCGTTTACCCTGGCATTTGCCGGATGACCTGAAACATTTTAAAAAACTGACCCTTAACAGTGCCATTATCATGGGCAGGAAAACCTGGGAATCTTTACCGGGTCTGTTACCTGATCGACGGCATATTGTGATTACAAGAAACCCGGAATACACGGCCAGGGGGGCAGAGACAGTTAATTCACTCGAGCAGGCAATTGAAATGGTTGATACTCGAGATGCGGGGGATAAGGCGTTTGTCGTCGGTGGTGGTAATGTTTATCAGCAGGCAATTAATCTGGCCGACAAAATACACCTGACCATTGTTGATACAGAATTAAAAGGTGATGCTTTTTTCCCCGAATGGGAGGAGGCCTCATGGCAGGAAACCAAACGTGATTTTCATCCTGCCGACGACAAGCACAAGTATGATTTTGCTTTTGTGGAGTATGAGAAAATCAGCTGAGATGCTAATTGACTTAGAGGCCAGTTAACTTAAAGGAAGCCCAAAATACTGGGCCAGTTTTTGTTTAAAACTTTGTATCGATTTAATAATAATCAGGAAAGACACTTCGCCATTGATATTGGCATCGGCGATGGTCATGGTTAAATTCATTCTCAGCACATGTTCATGTCCGGATTTTGCCATGTTGCTTGAATGCAAAACGTCTTCAACCGAACCGCTAATGGTTTTCGGAATTTGATTTAATATTTCTTCATCTAAAATTTCATCATCTTGCCACCAGTTGTTTATGGTATCTTCGATATTGCTAGCCTCTTGGCCAGTGATTTTCCAAAGTTCAAGATAATGTTTCTTAATGTCAGGTTCTAATATATCCATAAAAGAT
>CALAZS010000167.1 GCA_937926265.1 uncultured Gammaproteobacteria bacterium | reverse complement strand
ACCCACTGAGATTGTTGGTGTTTTTTCGCAGTAAGAGCCGCTGGCATTGTAATTGCTTCGTTTTATTGATGGAATAGCTTCGGGAAAACACCAAGCAAAGGGGTGCTTCCGTGACTGCAACGCTCGATTACTATGAGGACTCTGATGCTACATTTACTTTTAACAGGGCTTCAACTGCACCATCGGAAATCCTAAAATCCTTCGATCAGAGCGAAAAGTTCAAGTCGGCCTGGCTGGATGATGAGCAAATCGAGAACAAACAAGTCAGTGAGGGCGACGACTTCGTATGTACCCACAACAGATGCTTTAAAGGGATGGCTCTTGGGATTCCTTGTTCGATCTTGTTGTGGGCAGGAATAATCTTGGCAATCTATGCTGTTTTCTAACGAATTAACTGGATCTGTTCCGCCTCTCCCGGCGCCATTGCCATGGCGCCGTGGGATTCTTATCAGCCCACAACCCGAGCCTTTCGGTTCGGGCTTGATTCTCTGCATCAGCATAATCCTGCCGCTTTGAGTACCGTTTATAGTGCCACGCAAGCCCAGCTTTCAGGATCTCCAGATTCAGCTCACGACCATCATCCGGGTACACCGTAGCCACAGTCCTCCCGTACCGGTCGGTGTCCACCTCCCGGTACCTGATGGTCTTGCTGAAACACTGACTCGATGTGAACTGCTTGGCTCTCTTCCCGAAGGCTTGCTTCCCTTCGGGGCAGTCTATCCCGTGCAACCTGATCTTGACCTGCCGGTTACCATTAGCGAGTGCCGTGATGGAATCCCCGTCGGCTACGCCGACGACTTTGGCTGTAATCAGATCATCGGAGAGGGCAACGGATACGAATACCCAGGTAATCAACAGGATGAGGATCAGGGGAAGGCTGCGCTGCATAGCCATTTAGATCCCTCGTCCCAGGTAGTGCCGGACAGTGTATTCCATGTCCTCATCCATGTCGATCCTCGACAGCCAATCACTGTAAACCATTTGCACTGCCCCAATGATAATGCTTATCGAGTATTAACCGCAGTTTTAGCTGCCCATCTTTTCATTTGTGAGGCTCCCATATCGTCGGAAAGCTCGGGGCCACCGACCAAAAACTCGCTGTCGGTGGTCCGGCTATAAAGAGCCCATATCCCTGATCCACAATAAACAAATGGCTCGCTGTCCATCGAAACTTCGACATGCAGATAATTTTCCGGCCCGTGCTGGGTCTTGAATGTCCATAGTGATCCGGTTGATTTGGAGCTTTTGAGGCCCATCTTCGGATACTTAAATACAGAGATGTCCTTTCCTGATTTCAACCAGCGGTAAAATGAATTAAGCACGTATGCCCTATAAGGGCTGATATCGGTGTTGTTCCACCAGTTGCCGATAATGAGGTCGCTAAGAACGCCCTTGGCGGCCAACATTAAAAAGGGTTGAGTGTTATCCGTCCAAAAATCTGATTTATGGAAATATTTCCTTTCAGTAGTGTCCCGTTAAGTTTCGAATAATTTCAGCTGCATATGGTTGGTAGTAAATTGGTTTTTGTAATCATTCGCTGTGAGCGCCTGTAAAATGGGCATTTTCTCAAACAACGCGATGCTCAAAATCTGTAAAATTG
>CALAZS010000166.1 GCA_937926265.1 uncultured Gammaproteobacteria bacterium | reverse complement strand
GTTGTTCCTGTATCAACTTTGCGTGCACTGGCACAGCGTGCATATACTGAATACCAGGCGACAAAGGTATTGTCTGCTTTTGATGCACGTATGAATGAAGTTTATTTTGGGGCCTTTGAACTGGATCCGGATGCATTAATGCAACCGGTTATTGATGAAATGGTAATCAAACCGGATGCGCTTGAAATCAATTTGAATGGATCAGGCCCAATTGGATCAACTTGGGTTGAATCAAGTTGGATTGGATCAGGAAGTGGCTGGGCGGTTTATGAAATGCAGCTAAGCAATTCAATAGCTATGGAACTTAAGCAGGTTTTTCCCGACATGATTACCCGTGCAGATGAGATTGCAGTACTGGCTGTCCCAGACTTTAAGCAGGGCAAAGCCGTTAACGCTGACCAGGCATTGCCCATATATTTACGTAATGAAGTTGCCTGGAAAAAGTCTTCATGAACAATGCGTTGATAACCGGTATCAGTCGCGGTCTTGGCAGGGGTATAGCAGAAGAGTTTCTGCACAAAGGCTACAAGGTATATGGCTTAAGTCGGTCGGGTAATACTTTTGCTGAAAACCTCATACACGAAAACTGTGATCTCACCGATCTTCAAAGCGTGCCTGTTGTGCTCGACCAGTTGTTAAGTGATGTAGATCATTTGCAGGTGGTTGTTCTTAACGCGGGCATACTTGGGGAGATCAAGCACATGCAGCAAGCCAGTGTTGATGAACTGCGAGAGATAATGGAAATCAATGTCTGGTCCAACAAGGTTATTCTTGATTACCTGCTCGAATCAAATATCACCGTAGACCAGGTTTTACTGATGTCATCAGGTGCAGCGGTGCTCGGAAACAAGGGCTGGGGAGGTTATGCACTTTCCAAGGCGACATTAAACATGCTCGGCAAACTGTATGCGCATGAATTTCCTGAAACTCATATTGCAGCCATTGCGCCTGGTTTAATTGATACCGACATGATGGCCTATCTGACAGAAAGTGCTGATAGCCAAGCATTTCCTGCTTTAAAACGACTCAAGGCAGCATATGGTACTGAAGCAATGCAATCACCGCGGGATGCAGCGAAACGAATTTTTGATGCTTTAGAACCCCTCAAGGAATACGCATCAGGCAGTTTTGTTGATCTGCGCCAGATTTTTGCGCCTGAAGAATATGCCGAGTTGATGAAAAACTGGTCAAAAGCCAATCAAGGTTAACAGTTTATATATAAGGCCATATGGAAGTTTTTATGCCAGAAAAGCTTTCCAGCTCTCAAAGTGTTTTTCATCCAATGCTGCAACTGCTGAGCGTGGCGTGACATCCGGATAAAAAACTGCCTCGTTATCCAGTGTACAGCTGTGGCCTCCTGCCTGGCGAAAGATAAGATCTCCCGCTGCGTAGTCCCAGATGTTGGAACGCCCATGCAGGTAAACATGAAAACGATGTGCTGCCAGCCAGCACCAGTCCAACGCAACTGAGCCGAAACTGCGTTGTGAACTGAAAGGCTGTCGGGTTGCTATTTTGGTCGCCAGCTCAGCGGGCAGTCTTTTAAAATCAACCACTCCAATACACTGTGAAAGTTTTTCCGGGGTTGCAACTTTAGCGGCGACTTCTGCAATGGCTGTGCCGTTTAATTGAGACGGAGTGCTGTCAGTTGCACTGAAAGCTTCGTTTCTGTTCGGATCATAAACCAGGCCAATCCTGACCTTGCCATTAACGATCAGGGCGATGGAAATGGCAAAATACGGGATGCCGGCTGCGAAATTACTCGTGCCATCCAGCGGGTCGACAATCCACAGTCCCTGTTCATTGTTTTGCAGATGCTGTTTTTGTTCTTCTGCTGTCATTTCCTCTGCTAGAAAACCAAATTCAGGCCAGTTGTCTTTAAGCGATTTATATAAAGCCTGTTGAGTAGCCAGGTCTGCCTCGGTCACGACACTTTTGTCGGATTTAAATCGACGCTCGGCATTCCCAAAAAGAGGCATGATATGTTTTGAGGCTGCATCTCTGGCAATCGCTTCAAGTTTTGCCAGTTCAGGCAGTTTGTTCATCAGGCGTTTCTCCAGCTAACTAATGGACTTTCGAAACAGTTGATTAAAACAGGAATTGCTGTCTTGTCCAACTTGTATTATTAGGCCAAACTTGTATCTAATAACTGAAACTTAAAAATTGCCGGCAATAATAAGCAAAGCCAGTGTTTTGCCAGATAAAATATGGATGATTTTCTTTTTTCATTGACCCTGGGTCTTAATCAGCAGCGAAACGGTCTGTCGTTAAACCGTTATGTGCTTGAAAAAGCTTTACCAAAACTGTTACCTGAATCTCAAATTAAAATGTTTGAGGTTTTTTCCAATGAGAAAACAGAAGAACAGCAGGACAGTCATTCTTTGGTTTTTCGTTGTATCGATTTTCATGATCAGCGTATTGACCAGCGCATAGATATTGAAAAGCTTGCCAGGTTTTCCCGGGAAAGCAGCCGGTCTTTCTTTTCCGGCATCCAGACTGTCGATAATCTTATTTCGATACCGGTAAGCAGTGACCTTGGGCCGATGCGCCTGGTTTACATTAATGACTTTCCGGAAGACCCCATCATAAGAACCCGGGTCCTGCAAATGGTTGAGGTCTTCGTACACCAGGTCAACCTGGTTGATGATATGGAACGCGATCAGCTGACCAGTCTGTTAAACCGGAAGTCTTTCAATGTTTATTACCAGTCACAACTGGACAGGCTGGCAAGTAAGTCCGATTCTTTGTTATGGCTTGCAGTCATGGATATAGATCACTTTAAACGTGTCAATGATACCTATGGCCATCTATATGGTGACGAAGTTCTGTTACATTTTTCACGTTTAATGGAACAGAACTTTCGCTACAAGGATATTCCTTTTCGATTCGGTGGTGAGGAATTTGTTTTATTGCTGGAAACGTCTGGTATTGATGATGTCCAACCGGTTCTGGATCGATTTAGAAAAGTGGTTGAGTCTTATGATTTTCCGGGCGTTGGCAAGGTGACGGTCAGTATTGGCTATACAAAGTGTGAGCAGAACACACTGCCAACCACGTTGATTGATCATGCCGACAAGGCACTTTATTTTGCCAAGGAAAATGGCAGAAACAGGGTTGTTTCCTATGACGAGCTTCCAGAAGCTGAGTCTGGTGCAGGTGACAATAACGTTGACCTGTTCTGATCAAATAAAGCCAAGCACTTCCTGTTCAATATCTTCTTTATCAATCACGGTTTTCTGAACAATTTCCTGTTCAAACAGGGCACTGATTCTTTCCGGGATTTTCACTCCGGCTTCATGCGAAATTGATTTTAATGCATCGAGATCATGCGCATCGATTTCACCGGTGAGGGCATTGGCAATTGTCGGTGAAAACTTGGTCCATTCAGCGGTTGAATAAACGATGGTTTTTAAAGGTTCCGATCGGCATTCATCGTAAGCCTTAAAACAGGTAGCTGTATGTGGATCCATCAGGTATCCGTTTTTAAAGGCAGTCTGGATGTAAGTCTTGCCATCTTCATCATTACAAAAAGCAGCAGCAAAATTCTCCTGCACTTTGGCCAGTTCATCTGCATGCAACTGATAGTGCTTTTCGTGATCAAGTTGCAGCATCAATTCTTTGGTGCGTTCCTTACCAAACATGTCAAACAGAATACGTTCAACATTCGATGACTTGAGAATGTCCATCGCAGGGGAACTCGTGGCAATCACAGAACGGTCTCTCAGGTCATATGTGCCTTCATTGATAAAGTCGGTTAAAACATTATTACGGTTAGAGGCAATCATTATCTTTCTGACCGGCAAGCCCATTTTTTTGGCATAGTAGCCACCCAGGGCATTACCAAAGTTGCCGCTGGGCACATTCAGGTACACTTCTTCACCGAGTGAAATGGCATTTTGTCTAACCAGCTCAAGGTAGCTGTAGATGTGATAAATGATCTGGAAAATGATGCGGCCAAAATTAACCGAATTGGCAGCTGACAGGTAGGTATGTTTTTCCTTCAGCTTGTTTTTGAACTTGTCAGAGGCTAACAGCATTTTTAATGCAGACTGGGCATCATCAAAATCACCATGAATGCCAATCACCTTCAGGTTTGCCGCATTTTCGGTGACCATTTGCAGGCGCTGTACATCTGAAGTGCCACCATCCGGGTATAAACAGGATACTTTGACATTCGTCTTGTTTTTGAATGTTTCCAGCGCGGCAGGGCCGGTATCACCACTGGTGGCAGCCAGTACCAGGTAGTTTTCATTTCGCTTTACCGCCAGGTCAGACAGAATCACGCCAAATGGCTGTAAAGCCATGTCTTTGAACGCACGGGTGGGGCCGTGGTAAAGCTCGCTAACATAAAGATCTTCTTCCACCTTAACAACGGGTACCGGGTTTTCCGGGTCGTCGAAGTCATCATAGAGGCTGAGTGCCTGATCAATCACATCGTTGTCGATATCGATTTCAAAGGCCAGAAGTATAGCCTTGGCCAGTGTTTTGTAATTTGAATCAATGTGCTTACTCAAAAAGCCATCACCCAGGTCAGGCAGGTACTCAGGAGAGTAAATCCCACCAAAAGAACACAGAGGGCTTAAAATTGCCTCGGAAAACGTCACTTTTTCGGCATGCTGGCTATCGTTGCCACGGGTTTCTATGAAATGCATATCTTTATCGTTTGGAAAATTACAATTTTGCGAATTCTAACATATCATTCACTCAGGGGGCCTTGAGATGAACAAATTTTCAATATAACCGTGACTACTGATAATAACGATACAAGCGAATGGATTGCCTGCGCCGAATGCGATGCGCTGCATGCGGTTGTGCCCCTGAACCAGAACAGTAAGGCGGCATGCACACGCTGTGGTTCCGAGTTGTATCGTCAGGTTGATCATGGTGTCGACAAGGTTTTGGCATTTACCTCAACGGCTTTGCTGTTACTGGTATTTTCCAACTTTTTTCCTTTCCTGTCGCTGCAGCTGGGGGGGCGTGTTGAACAGATTTTCCTGGTTTCATCGACGCTGGAATTTTTCCACCAGGGTTTTTTTGAACTCGGCATCCTGGTGTTTATCACCAGCATTCTGTTCCCGGTACTGGTCATAGCCGGTTTGCTTTACATCATTCTTTCAATCAAGTTGGATGTCGCCATGCCGGGTGGTTATCTAATGTTCAGGTACATTAAAAAAATTATGCCCTGGAGTTTGATTGGTGTTTTCATGCTGGGAGTTTTTATCGCTATTGTGAAGCTCGGCGATATTGCCACGGTGATACCTGGTGTGGCGTTATTTTTAATGATTGCGCTTTTATTGTGCCTGGTTGCAGCAGTTGCCAATTTAGATGAACGTCTGATTTGGCAGGCGCACCCGGTAAAGCCGACGGTCAGACCTGAAAATTTATCTATTAGCCGTCACGGCCTGGTTCGATGCAGAACCTGTGAGTTTCTGACTGAAGATACGATGTCCCAGACGGAGGCATCAGGTAACAGGTCTAATTGTCCAAGGTGTGGTGAAAAACTTTCTCACAGAAAAGATAACAGTATTGCCCGAACCTGGGCCCTGGTGATTACAGCAATTATTCTTTACATACCGGCCAATGTATATCCGATTATGACTTTTAAATCGTTTGGCAGCGGTCATCCTGACACGATATTAAGTGGAGTCGTGAGTCTTATAGAGTCAAATTTGTGGGGCCTGGCACTGCTGGTGTTTTTTGCAAGTATCATGGTGCCGGTGATTAAACTGATGGTACTTTCCTACCTGCTGGTATCTGTCCAGAAAGGCTCCTGCTGGCGACCAAAAGACAGGACGCATTTATTCAGGGTTACTGAAGTTGTCGGCGCCTGGTCAATGATAGATATCTTCCTGATCGGTATCCTGATATCGTTGGTAAAACTGGGTGCATTTGCCACGGTTGAGGTGGAAACCGGTGCTTCATTTTTTGCCGCGGTAGTTGTGATAACTATTTTTGCTGCACATAGTTTTGATTCCCGCCTGATATGGGATAATTGCAAACAGGATGACTCAAAAGAACACTAACAATATGTCGCAACCGGCAACGCCACATGTCAAAAAACACGGCTCGATTTCAGCGATCTGGCTGCTGCCGCTGGTCACGCTGTTGATTGGCGTCTGGCTGGTGGTCAAAACCATTCATGAACAGGGCCCTCAGGTAACTATCAGTTTCAGGACTGCAGAAGGTATTGAAGCGGGCAAAACCAAGATCAAGTATAAAAATGTTGATATTGGCCTGGTTGAATCAATTGAATTTGCCGATGACCTTAAAGAAGTACTGCTGACGGTCAGGTTTGATAAGAAGGCCGAAGATTTCCTAAAACGGGGTACCAGTTTCTGGGTAGTGCGACCACGTATCAGTTTGAGAGGTGCTTCCGGACTGAGTACATTAATTTCCGGTTCCTATATTGAAATTGAACCCGGCCAGGGAGACATTCAAAAACATTTTGTCGGCCTGGAAGAGCCGCCCGTGGTCAAAGCTGATGTTGCCGGCAAGGAAATAATCCTGCGTTCTGCTCGGCTCGGTTCGATTGATAACGGTTCACCGATTTATTTCAGAGGTATACAGGCCGGTGAAGTCCAGGGTTACGAACTGGGTAACGATAGGGATAGTGTTTTTATTCATGTTTTTATCAAGGCGCCGTTCGATGAGCTGGTTAAAGGTAACAGCCGTTTCTGGAATGTCAGCGGTATGCAGGTCAGCATGGACTCGGATGGGTTTAAAATGCAGACCGAATCCTTTCAATCCATGTTGCTGGGTGGCATTGCCTTCGATACGCCTCAGACTGTCGAGGCCTCAACTGAAAATGTTGAAGAACTCGTGTTTACCTTACATAACTCGCTCGAGGAAATTGAAGAACAGATTTACACGCGAAAGGTTAACTTTGTGCTGTTTTTCGAAGGATCAGTCAGAGGGCTTGATGTTGGGGCACCGGTAGAGTTTAAGGGTATCAAGATCGGCCGTGTTGTTGATATCAGGCTGGAATTTGATCATAACCACAGCAGTTTCATGATCCCGGTACTTATCGAACTTGAACCTGAACGCATCATTGCCAAGGGTGATAACAGGGGGCCGCAGGATACCTTGAAAACGCTGGTCGATCAGGGTTTAAGAGCCAGGTTGCAAACCGGCAGTCTGTTAACCGGGAAATTATTTGTAGAGCTTGATATGCATCCTGATACGCGTATTCGCCTGGTAAGCGGCCAGGATCAAATACCGGAATTACCTACCATTCCTGCTGAGCTTGATCAGATCACTGATTCCATCAAGGGCATACTCACAAAGATGGAGAAGCTGGAAATCGACCAGATGGGTGAAGAACTGCATGGCATGTTGAAAGGTTTGAATAACGTTGCCAATAAACCTGAGCTGGCCCAGGCTGTAACGGAAATGAATGATGCCCTGAAAGCTTTCAAAAGTGTGATGACCAAGCTTGATCCTAAAGTAGAGCCTATTGCTGAAAATCTTGATGAGGCAGTTAAGTCCGGTAAAGAGGCGCTGGCAAACATCAATAATACCCTGAAGCTTTTGGATAACCTGTTACGTTCAGACTCACCAATGCAGTTCAGAATCATAAAAATGGCGGATGAAATGGCAGAAGCCGGTCGTGCTTTACAGCATTTCCTTGAATTGCTCGAAGAGGACCCGCAATCACTCATTTTTGGAAAAGGCACTGATTAGTCAATGAGAATAGACAATGAATAATCAATTAAACCTGCATGCTGTTCAAATCTTTATTATTTTATTGCTGCCAGGCTTTTTGTTAACGGCCTGTCTTGGAAACAATACCAGGCCGGCCAGTTATTATTTGCTGACGGCTGACAAATCGCATGACGTGGTTTTATCCGCTACTGATGACAAACCCGCGATACTGATAAGAGCGGTCACTATTCCGGATTACCTTGCCCGTAAACAGATCGTTAGCCGTAATTCGGCACATGGGCTAATGGTTTCTGACCAGCATCGCTGGGGTGGCAAGTTTCGTAAAAATATAGAGCGGGTACTGGCCAATAATCTCAGCTATTACCTTTCAAGTGCCAACGTGGCGGTAAGTCCGCATAGTCAGCCAATTGATCCGACATATTTTCTTGAAGTCAGTATTAATGAATTCGAGAGGCTTGAAAATGGCCGGGTAATATTATCGGCTGACTGGTACCTGGTCGATCCTGAAAGTCTCAAGTCAGTCAGGTTTGCAAAAGAAAGCATTTCTTCTGAAAACACTGTGGCAGAGAATGATTATAATGCCATTGTAGGCAGCATGAGTAATGCACTGGATGTGCTTGGTCACAAGATAGCTTATGCGGTGTCACAACAAGCTAACTAGTGCTGCTGTCTGGTTATGGCTGGTCATGCTGTTAATCAGTAATCTGGCCTGTGCGACTACCGGTGCATATGCCGGTGTAAACACCGGCGCAAATACTGGCGCAGATACACAGGCGCTGTCCGGAACTGAAATCATGCAACAGGCAACCAGCCGACAGCAGATTTATCCACATGTCTATGAAGAACAGACCCTTATCCTGATGGATAAAACCGGCAATAAGGATGTTCGCAGTACCCGCCGTTACACGCGTATTGATAATGATAAAAGTATCAGGCTGTTATTGGTATTTGATTCACCGCAGGAGGTCAGGGGGGTTGCATTGCTTGTGATTAACGAGGAGGCGAAAGGCAAACCGCTGGTTTCCGGTATCTATTTACCTGCTTTTGGCGATCGCCTGTTTTCTTCAACCAAAAGCGGTTATTCAGATAAGTTTCTTGGCTCGGACTTTTCGATTTATGACCTGCAACCGGAAAACATAGAAGACTTTAGCTATACGCGTCTAGAGGATATTCAGGTTGAAGAAATACCTTATTACCAGGTTGAATCCAAACCGGCTAACCAGCAGGTACTGAAGAAAACCGGTTATTTCAAACGTGTTCATACAGTCAGCAAGGACCGGAAGCTGATTATCAGTACAGATTACTATGACAGTTACAACCGGTTGTATAAAACCTTAAGCCGCCATGATTTTGTTAAATATGACCAGACGACATGGTGGCCAAACATGCTGTTAATGGAAAACCACCTGGACAAACACCAGACCCTGGTTAAAGTGAATAATCGGGTTTTTTCGATTGACTATGTGCCATTGAAAATGTTTTCAAAAAACTGGTTGTTTGCTCACAATCATATGGCTTCAACCATAAGACATCTTTTCGATAATACGCTGTCAGCACCGCCTGACCTAAATGATCCAAATGACACAAATGACCCACTTGAACCCAAAACTCAGCCAGACTTTAAACCAAATTTAGAGGCAGGCGATTGATGACACCGGAGAATCTTTTTTCACGGGTTTTTGAAACAACCTTAAAACATCCATTGCTGACATTGTTGTTTCTGGGTTTGGTAACTGTTGTAAGCCTGCTGGCCTTGCCAAAACTTGTTATCGACACCGGCTTTCAAAGCCTGATTCCTGAATATGACAGAACCAAGCAGGTTTACCAGCGTATATCGCAGGAGTTCGGTTCAGACAAGAAGAACCTGGTTTACGTTGGCGATGATAATCTCTGGCAGCATGAAAAGCTGGTGCTGATTGAAAAGTTACACAATGACCTGGCAAAACTGGACTTTGTGCAACATGTGGAGAGTCTCGCAAGTTTGCGCACTATTCGTGGCAACGGTGACGCGATAAAAACCATTGACCTTATGCCCAGGGTTCCGGAATCTCCCGAAGCCATTCTGGAGATAAAACAGCAGGCGCTTTACAACCCGTTAATCAGGGAACAGTTTATTTCCAGTGACGGTAGTGCCGTGATGTTGCTGGTTACCTTAAAAGACGAATTGACTGAAGAAGATGAACTGTTCAGTCAGTCGCTTGACCAGGTACTGAATACATACCAGGATGATTTTCAGCGTGTCTTTCAGTTAGGTTCATCAAGGATCAACGCAGAGCTTAAATCCAGCCTGTTCGAAGACCTGGTGATGCTCGGGCCTCTTTCAGTGATGATCCTGGTTGTTACCTTGCTGATATTTATACGCAGCCTGAGCACAGCACTGGTGCCAATGATTACATCGCTGCTCAGTCTTTTATGGGCGCTTGGGTTTATGGGCTGGTTTCAAATTCCCATCAATATTCTGACCGCGATGCTGCCATCACTGATCATCGTGATTGGCTCAACAGAAGATACCCACCTGATGGTGTCTTATTTTCATGGCCTGAAAAACAATGATAAGCACAAAAGGCACTTTGCCGTGCGTTTCATGTTAAAGCATGTCGGAGTGCCGATGCTGCTTACCATTCTGACCACCAGCTTAGGGTTTGCCAGTAATATTTTCAGCAGCATTGGACTTATCCAGGATTTTGCCATTGCTTCTACGGTAGCCATTATTGCCAACGGTATTATCACGCTGTTACTGGTGCCTTTGATGTTAAGTTATTTAGGTCCGAAGCGCAGTATTTTTGATACCGATGGCAGGCAGACTTCCGGCGTACCGGGTTTTGTTTATCGCTTGTTCAAAGCAGGCAACAACCGCTTTTCAAAGTCCATTTTATTGACGACAACGATACTGTGTGGTTTTTTTCTATACCAGGCAGCGAACCTGTTTGTAACCAACGACCCCCTGTCTTATTTTCATTCTGACCGTCAGTTGATCAGGGATGTTGAAACCCTGCACCGCGACCTGGCAGGTATGAAAACTTTTTTCATTAGCCTGGAAAGTGACCAGGACAAGGCTTTTCTGGATCCTGAAAATCTGCAGAAACTTGTTGATATCCAAAAATTTCTGGAAAAACAGGGTATTTTTGACCGAAGTTTATCAATTGCGGATTACCTTTCGTTTATTAACCAGGAGTTTCATTCAGGTAATAAAAATGCCTATCGACTGCCGATCAGCAGGGAGCAGGTTGCCCAGTTCCTGCTGTTTTTCCACCGCAATGACCAGGCCAGTTATGTCAGCCATGATTACCGTCGAGCCAACATCATTGTCCGCCATAATGTAACTGATTCAAGAACGCTAAACCGTCACATTGCAGAGCTGGAGGAAATAGTTACACGGGTTGCCGGTATTGATATGCGCGGGCATGTTGTAGGTGAAAATTTGATGATTAACCGGGCTGCAGAATCATTGATGACCGCCCAGGTTAAATCCCTTGGCATTCTTTTACTGGTAATATTTTTATTGATGTCGATGATGTTCACCTCGTTTAAAGGGGGCTTTATTGCACTGATTCCGAGCATTATTCCGATTATCCTGATGTTCGGTGTCATGGGGCTTTTGGATATTTCATTAAACCCGGGTACGGCCATGGTTGCGGTAATTGCCATCGGTATTGCCGTGGATGGCACAATTCATTTGTTTTCACGTTATAACGACCTGTGTCGTAAAACCAGTGATAATGCTGAAGCGGTACGTATGACTGTTGAGCATGAAGCGATGCCTGTGGTTGCGACCAGCCTTTCCCTGGCAGTTGGTTTTGGTGTGCTGCTGTTTTCGAATTTTACGGTTGTTGCCCAGTTTGGCGCGATGTCGGCATTGACGATGTTGTTTTCTATTTATGCCAATTTACTGATCACCCCGATCATTATGTCCCGTGTGCGCTTGGTGGGTTTGTATGAAATCCTGGTGATGCGCATGCAAAAAGACCTGTTGAAACAAAGTCCCCTGTTTACCGGTATGAACAGCTACCAGATTCGTAAAGCTATCCTGATTTCAGAGTATAAAAACTTTGATGACCAGGCCCTGATCATCAGGGAGGGTACTACCGAGCGCAGTATGTATCTGCTGTTATCCGGGGCGGTAAGCATTGAACGACATGGTCACGTGGTAACATCCTTGAAAGTCGGTGATGTGTTCGGCGAAATAGGTTTTGTTCGGGAAACCTTAAGAACCGCCGATGTCAGGGCACAGGGTGATGTTCAGCTGTTACGCTTTGACTTTGAAAGGTTGCAGAAAGACTTGAAATATTTCCCGAATATCGTCGCCAAGCTGAACTTCAATATCAGCTGTATTCTCGGCGAAAGATTAGCCGAGGTAATCGAAGCCAACCAGGACTAGGTTTATGGCTGATAGCGTTCGATTAATATTATAACGCCGGCAAGTGGGTGATCTATATAGAATAATTTGTCACGACTTATTTTTTTTGAGGTTTTAAACTTTACCTCGCTGGCAGCCATAAAGTCACTGGAACTGTAGCGGTCAGGGTTTTCGAGGTTTATGTCGACATCAGCATGCAGGTAGCGGGACAGGCTAATTTTAATTTTGCCATTGAGACTGTTGGAGCGCGAGTTAAGTGGAATCCACGGTGCCTGGCCACGTGGCAGGCCTTTCTGACGCCAGGCCTGGTGTGAGGCGACAGACATTTCCGGTGCGCGGTTTACAGAGTAGGCATGTGGGCCAAGCTGCCATTGTTCTTTGGGTACATCGACTATGCCTTCCAGGGAGGAAAGGCCGCTTCCAGCGCCTTGCTGACTGGGTAATTCCGACCATCTTTCAGAGGTTCTGTCGCTGGCATTGCGTGTGAAGCTGATGACTTCCACGGTATACCATTTCTCAGTTTCTGCCATCACGGCAGCGGAGACCAGGGTCAACAAGGTTATCAAAATAAATTTACGCAGCAGATTTGGCATTTTTTCCTACCAGTTTTTCAATGATACCGCCGACTTGTTCAATACGAGTCTCGCGGTTTTCCAGGTCACTCTGGAATCTTAACCTGTCAGCGCCATCGAACTGAAATATTTTTGGCTGTTTTTGAATCAAATTGATGATATTCATTGGGTCAATTTTCGGATCAGGCTCAAAAAGAATTCTGCCACCGGCTGGTCCGGCTTCCACTTTTCTGATTCCGATCGGATGAACCTTGAGTTTTAGCTCGGTAATATCGAACAGGTTTTTAACCGGTAGTGGCAACAGGCCAAAGCGGTCGATCATTTCCACCTGCAGTTCACGCAGTTCTTCGTTATCAGCGCAACTGGCGATACGTTTGTAAAAGACCAGGCGGTTGTGAACGTCAGGCAGGTAATCTTCAGGAATCAGTGCCGGAACCTGCAGATCGATTTCGGTGCCATGATCAAGTGGCCGGTCGAGTTGAGGCTGATTACCGGCTTTTAGCGCATTGACTGCTCTTTGTAGCAATTCGGTATAAAGCGTGAACCCAATTTCCTGGATCTGGCCGCTTTGTTCATCACCAAGTAATTCACCGGCACCACGGATTTCCAGGTCATGCGTTGCCAGGGTAAAACCGGCACCAAGGTCTTCCATAGAAGCAATTGCTTCAAGTCGTTTTACCGCATTGGCAGTCATGCTTTTCTTTGGCGGTGTTAACAGGTAAGCATAGGCGCGGTGGTGTGAACGGCCAACGCGGCCGCGAAGCTGGTGCAACTGGGCCAGGCCAAGCTTGTCAGCCCGATTCATGATAATGGTATTTGCGGTTGGGACATCGATACCGGATTCAACAATCGTGGTACAAACCAGCAAATTGAAACGCTGGTGATAGAAATCACGCATGATTGATTCGAGCTCGGTTTCACGCATTTGGCCATGGGCAAAGTTCACCCGGGCACCCGGAATCATTTCAGTCAGCTTGCGACAAGTGTTTTCAATGGTGCTGACCTCATTGTGTAAAAAGTACACCTGGCCGCCACGCTTGATTTCACGTTCGCATGCTTCAACAATCAGGTTGTCATCCCAGTTCGAAACAAACGTTTGAATTGGGTGCCGGGCAGCAGGTGGTGTTGCGATAATGCTTAGGTCACGCATACCTGACATGGCCATGTTCAATGTGCGTGGAATTGGTGTGGCTGTCAGGGTAAGAATATCAACTTCCGAACGCAGTGATTTGAGTTGTTCTTTCTGGCGAACGCCAAAGCGATGTTCTTCATCTATGATAACCAGTCCCAGGTCATCAAACTTAACATCAGCTGATAACAGCTTGTGCGTTCCAACGATAATATCAACCTGGCCGGCCTTGATCTGTTTAAGAATCTCGGTGGTCTGCTTGGCTGTTTTGAAGCGCGACAGGCCATCAACTTTAACCGGCCAGTCAGCAAAGCGGTCAGAGAAATTCTGCAGATGCTGCTGTGCCAGCAAGGTTGTTGGAGCAATCACGGCAACCTGCTTGCCGTTCATCGCCGCCACAAAAGCCGCACGCATTGCCACTTCTGTTTTACCAAAGCCGACATCACCACAGACCACGCGGTCCATTGGTTTGGAATCAGTCATATCCTGCACAACAGCTTCGATAGCTGACTGCTGGTCAGGCGTTTCTTCAAAATCGAATGTCGCTACGAACTTGTCGTAGTCTGCTTCATCGAGCTTGAAGCGATAACCGGTATGGGTTTCGCGACGGGCATAAATATCGAGAAGTTCAGCCGCAACATCATGAACTTTCTCAATGGCTTTTTTCCTGACTTTTTCCCATTGCCCACTGCCAAGAGAATGTAACGGTGCAGTATCTTCGTTGGCACCGGTATAGCGGCTGATCAGGTGTAACGATGAAACAGGTACATACAGCTTGTCACCTTTGGCATATTCAAGTGCAAGAAACTCGGTAATTTCGTTATCGATTTCCAGCGTCTGCAGGCCAAGGTAACGGCCGATACCATGTTCCTCATGCACAACCGGGGTACCTTCATGTAACTCGGTCAGGTTACGGATAACCTGGTCGGCATCGGTTTTAACTTTTCTCTTGCGGCGATCCTGCCTGACGCGTTCACCGAGTAAAAGCGCTTCAGGGATAACGCATAGTTTTTCGGTCTCAAGCCAAAGACCGGTTTCGATCGGTGTTACACATAGGCAGATCGCATCAGATGTTTTTAAAAATGCCTGCCAGTCATCGACAACAGTTGGCTTGATGCCATATTGTTTCAGTGTATCCAGCAGCATTTCACGGCGGCCACTGCTCTCTACGGTAAACAGGACCCGCATGGACTGGCTGTTTAGAAACGTTTTTAAACTGTTGGCAGGCTCATTGGCCCGGGCATGAAATGTCAGGTCGGGCAGGGGCTGGGTATCAAAATTAAAAAAGCTACCGTAGCCCTTTCTGCGCTCGCCAAGTTTGTCCGCTGAGAACATCACAGCAGGATAGGGTTTTAATGTCGCAGAAAGTTCTTCTTTACCCAGGAAAAGCTGTTCCGGTGGCAGTATCGGTCTTTCCACATCATAGCGACGCTGTTCATAGCGATGTGAAGCTTCATGGAAAAAAGCCTCGGCTAACGACTGGTAATCATCCGGGTAAAAACATAGCGTGTTATCAGGCAGGTAGTCAGTTAACAGAGCCGTTTCTTCATGAAAAAGAGGCAGGTAGTATTCGATACCGCCCGGGAAAATAGCTTCGCTGGTATCCCGGTACACAAGGCTGCGTTGCGGGTCACCTTCAATCTGTTCCCGGTATTTTTTTCGAAAACGCTTGATGGCTTCTTCATCAGTCGGAAATTCGCGGGCAGGCAATAACTGGATGTTTTGTGTTTTATCCAGCGAACGCTGGGTTTCAGGATCAAAGGTTCTGATTGAATCGATTTCATCGTCGAACAGATCCAGCCTGAAAGGTTTTTCGCTGCCGGCAGGAAAAATATCAAACAATGATCCTCTTACTGCAAATTCACCGTGACTGAATACCTGTGATACACACTGGTAGCCATTGTTTTCAAGTCTTTTACGGAAGCTGTCAATATCCAGTTGATCGCCAACTGATAGAAGAATGACATTACTTTCTGTAAACGAGATGGGAGGCAGACGCTGTAACAGCGTGGAAATTGAAACAATAACGATGCCATAGTTGGTGGAGGTAAGACGATGCAGGCTCAGCAATCTCTGCGAGGTTAACTCCGGAAGTGGCGAAAAAACATCGTAGGGTAAGGTTTCCTGGTCAGGGAAATGAATAATCGGCAGGTTGTTGCTGGAAAAAAAACGGATTTCCTGTTCCCAGCGATGTGCAGTCTGAACATCCGGGGCTATCAGTAGGCCGGTGCGCTGAAGCTGTTTCAGGCTGTTGGTGATACTTAATGAAAGTTCAGCAGCATGAACGTTTCCCCATTGCAGTTTTTCTTTCTGGGCTGCAGGAAAAGGTGCAGTGCTGAGTACTTCCATGCTTGATATTTCTATGCCTGATATTTCTATGCTTGTTGCTTATGTGCCCTAGCGCAATATACCGAAATATATTGATCTATAACTACATTAGGGACTAATCGATGTAATAAACCTTGCCGTCTTTTACGGTGATTTTATAAGTACCAATAGGCTCGCAGGCAGGCTCTTCTTCCGGTTGGCCGTTTTCAAGGTTGAAATAACTGCCATGCAGCGAACACTTTATACGCTTGTCCTGAATACAGCCCAGGTATAGAGAAAAATCTTCATGGCTGCACATTTCGTCAACCAGGTAATATTGACCCTCAGCATTGGCCAGAAGCAGCTTTTTACCAGCTACTTCAACTTTTTTCATCTGGCCAGGTTGAAGTTCGGTTTCATCAGCAATAATAATTTCGGAAGACATCAATTAAACCTATTTAACTCTATTGGCGGCTTTACCTGAATCCAGAACAGACCGGATATGATCTGCGGCTGATGCCAGGTCATTATGATGACCAAGATGGTTCAGGACGATGGCACCTGAGTAAACCAGGGAATCATATGTTGCTCCCTGTTTGCCGTTTAACGCATTCATACCTGCTTCGGCGGCAGCTTTGGCGGTGTCAGGAATATCAACAGCAATGGCAATTTCATCGGGACCGGATACGGATTTTGGAAGATCTTCAGGTAGTGGTACAGCACGAACGCTCTGTGAAATACCCACATTGGACGGATCAATATCAGTTGCCTGTTCCTCGCCGCGATCAAGATAGGAAAAGTATTTTCCAGGTTGTCTGAGAGAGGGAATAATGCCTCCTTCAACACCACGAACCAGGATAGCCGTGTCAAATCCGACATGACGGGCCAGCGTCGCGTAAACAGGAGGATAGGGCTTGTGCACATAACCGGTCATGAAATGGGTTTTGGATTTACCGGCAATTGGCTTGGTCAGAACTTCAACAGTGGTCACAACCTGACGTTTGATGATCAAAGAGCGAAGTGAAACCAGGTCATGCAGTTTTGGGCAGTAGGAAGCCTGGTCAACATATGCCCAGCCCAGCTCGGGCTGACTGAGTCTTGCGGCAGCTTCTTCAGGTGAGAGGTCGACATTGACTCCGGCCGCATCAAGCACATGTCGATGGGTTACGCCAAATTTTGGCCCGACCGCATCCACACCATGGGAAACAGGATGAATACCGCATTCAGCAAGCAGCGGCGCTAAGAATGGTGAAGCTGGCAATGTACGGTTATAGCCATCGTACGGATCAGCAATATCCAGTACTTCATCAACATCGGCAGTGACGGCATGCGTGGCTTCACGAATGGCATCGAGTATGCCTTTGTTTTCATCGCCGGTTTCTCTTTTCATGCGAAGCGCAATAAAGAAAATGCCAGCCTGAACAGGGTCAATCGCGTTGTTGAGAATGGCTTTCATACCCAGGTGGGCTTCTTCCTGGGAAATATCCTTACTCAACTCAGGGCCTGTGGCGATGCGTTGAATAATTGAACGCATGGTCAGTTGTAAATCTGTATCAATAAGTTCGTTGGTATTGCTCATGATAATTCCGGAGAGTCAAAGAAAAACCGGCATATTATAATGCCGGTTTCGAGAAATATAAGGGTGCAGCTATTGTGTTTAATAGTGCTTATCGGTGAACGACGGTGTTAAGCACCATGTCGTATTCAAAGAACACCGAATAATCCGCATAATCCCAACGGGTGATTGGTGGTTCACCTACAGTAGCGAATTCTTTGACGGGATCGCCAAAACGTTGTTTGACTTTATCCATGTGCATGCCACGCGAAGGCCTGGGGATTCCGGCAGGTGAGTTTGGCGCTTCCTCGGCTATAACATCAATCAGCAGAACATCAGAAAATGCAACAGGTGCAGTGAATGCCAATCCCGCAGACAGTATCAGGCTGAAAATCAGTTTCATAATTTTTCCTTGTTTAGTCTCTCTGAAATTAAGAATACAACATCTTTATAAAAAAGTTGAATAATTAAGGCAAACTTTGTGAAATTAAACAAATAATTTTAACTTTTTTGCATTAAAGCGGTCTCAAATCAGCAGATAATATGTAATTTTTTCGAATAATTCAGTGTCTGATATTCGGGACCTCTACTCAAAACCATTTTCGGGCCTGTCAACTTTGGTTGGTGGTTGATATTTTGCCTGTTACCATCTGAGCATGTTTAAACCTCTCGAACTCTATATCGGTCTGCGCTATACGCGTGCACGCAGCCGCAATCACTTTATTTCATTCATTTCGGCCAGTTCCATGCTGGGTGTGATGTTGGGCGTTATCGCGCTGATCGTGGTTTTGTCGGTAATGAATGGTTTTCACAAGGAAGTACGTGAAAGAATTCTTGGAATGACTTCACACGCCAGTGTTCGTGCTGTCAGCGACAACATGACAGATTGGAAAAATGCGATGAAACTGGCAGGTCAGCATCCAAAAGTCATCGGTGCCGCGGCATTTGTTGAAGGGCAGGCCATGCTGGTGAACCGAAGTTATGTTTCCGGTGCGGTTGTGCGCGGTATTTTTCCGATCCAGGAGCCGGCCGTTTCCGATGTTGGGGAACACATGATCAAGGGCAGTCTTCTTGATCTGAAACCCGGAGAATACGGCATCATAGTTGGGCAGGAACTGGCCAATATTCTGGGTTTGCTGGTAGGCGATAAAGTCACCGTGGTAACGCCACAGGCCAGTATCACACCGATTGGTACCATGCCCAGGCTCAAGCGCTTTACGGTCACCGGTATTTTCGAAGTTGGCATGGGAGAGTATGACCGCGGTATTGCCCTGGTTCACGCCAAAGATGCCGCCAAGTTATACCGGATGGATGATGCCGTGACAGGTGTTCGCCTGAAACTCGAAGACCTGTTTGAGGCCCGCAAGGTGGCGACTGAACTTGCCATTGACCTTGATGGTCTCTACAGGATTTCAGACTGGACACAGGAACACCGCAATTTCTTCAGTGCCCTGGCTACTGAAAAGCGCATGATGGCGTTGATTCTGCTGCTTATTGTTGCCGTTGCCGCATTTAACATTGTTTCGACCCTGGTCATGGTGGTAACCGACAAACAGAGTGATATTGCCATTTTGAAGACCCTGGGAGCCACTTCAGGAATGATAATGGGGATCTTTATTTTCCAGGGCATGATTATCGGTTTGATTGGTACTTTGCTGGGTATGACCGGCGGTGTGTTGATTGCCGAGAATCTTGAACAGATTGTCAGTTATATCGAACAGCTGTTTAACGTGCAGTTTATCGATCCCAATATCTACTACATTAACCAGTTGCCTTCAGACCTACACTGGGATGATGTCTGGTTGATCGGCGGTTCGGCATTCCTGATCAGTCTTGTTGCCACTTTGTACCCGGCCTGGCTGGCTTCCCGCACTCAACCTGCGGAGGCGTTGCGTTATGAATAAAAATGCTGTTCTGGAATGCTCTGGGCTTGGCAAGGTTTATGAAACCGGACCGCAAACGCTCGAAATACTGAAAAACATCAACCTGAGCCTGATGCCCGGTGACAGGCTTGCCGTGGTAGGGGCATCCGGGTCAGGAAAGAGTACCTTGTTGCATTGCATGGGCGGTCTTGATGATATTTCTTCAGGTCAACTTTTTTTCAACGGTACTGATTATTTTTCCCAGTCTCACCAGAAAAGGGCAAAACTAAGAAATCATCACCTGGGGTTTGTTTACCAGTTTCATCATTTATTACCCGAATTTACCGCACTGGAAAATGTCGCCATGCCACTGGTGATTGGCGGCATGAAAAAACAGCGCGCCCTGCAGTCTGCTACGGAGATGCTGGTAGAGGTCGGACTGGAAAAACGTATACAGCACAAACCATCGGAACTTTCAGGCGGTGAACGTCAGCGTGCGGCTATTGCGCGCGCAATGGTGACAGAACCTGCCTGCCTGCTGGCTGACGAACCAACCGGTAACCTTGACAGGAAAACAGCCGAACAAATTTACCAGCTCATGCTAAAACTGAATGAAAATACCTCAATGGCCCTGGTGCTTGTGACCCATGACATACACCTTGCCAGCAGCATGGAAACAGTTAAAACACTTGTTGATGGACAATTGGTTGATGGCCTTGTTGAAGATTCAACGATATCATTTTCAAACCCAACCTGACTTCTGATCTTTATGGACAAACAAATCGATCCTGCTGAAATGCTCGAGTCCCTGCCGGAGGGAATGTATATTCCGCCGCAACCTGTTTTGCTTAAGGAACTGCATGTTGAAGTTAACAAGGTCGATGTTGATATTCAAAAGATCAATAACCTGATCAGTCATGATGTTGCGTTGTCGGCAGCCGTTTTAAAAATGGTGAATTCTGCTTATTGGGGCTTAACGACCAAGGTTGAATCAATCAGTCATGCAGTATCATTGCTGGGGCTGGAGCCGACAATTAACCTGGCATCGGGTTTTATGCTGCGACAGGCATTTGATAACAAAGGCATCAGTTTTCCACGTTATTGGGACACAGCTGCCATGGTTGCTGAGCTTTGTGCAATTATAGCCAGCAAATTACGAATAATGGATCCCAACAGGCCGTATACGCTTGGCCTGTTCCACGATGTTGGCATTCCATTGATGGCCCAACGATACCCGGATTACATGGAAACGCTGCGGGCGGAAAACGTTGATGAACAGGGAATGTTTACTGATATTGAAGATGCCAGGTATCAGACCAACCATGCCGTGGTTGGCTGTATTGTAGGACACGAATGGGAAATTCCGTCGACCATTCGCGAAGTTATTCTGAATCATCATGACATTGAATCTGTACTCGAAGATACCTTCAATCAGGACGAAGAACAGGCGCAGCTGCTTTGTATTCTGAAACTCGCAGAAATGATTGAAGATACATTCCGTAACGGCACGCCTGATACCGACTGGCTCAGGTTTGGCGAATTAATCAAAAGCTATCTGAAAATCAGTGATGACGATATTGAAAAGTTGATTGAAGAAATTCGGGGCCGCAATAATTTATAAGCTCATTTAGCCGCTCTCTCGGCTTTGCGTTTCAGGTATTTTTCTCTTTTTTCTTTGAACCGGGAAATAATGTGCAGTCGCCATAACAGGCGTAAACTGATATAGCCGATTACTCCAAGAATAACTCCGGTTGCCAGGCTGCCAACATACAGAGGCTGCCAGATCAGGTCCATGCTTTCGGTAAACCACTCCATGCTCACTTCAAAATTCTTTTCCGGAGGAGGTGAGTGCATCAGCCAGGCACCAAAAAGATAATTAATATAGAAAATAGGCGGCATGGTAACTGGATTGGTGATCCAGACCAGGGCTACTGAAATTGGCATGTTAACCCGGAAGATAATAGCGCAGGCTGCGGCAGCAAGCATCTGCAGCGGAATAGGGATCATTGCCCAGAACAGACCAACTGCAAACGCCCCGGAAACTGACCGGCGGTTCATATGCCAGAGGTTGGCATCGTGCAAAAGCGTGCCAAACACCTTCAAATGCCGGTGATTACGAATGGTTTCGTGATCAGGCGCGTATTTTTTAATCAGGTGTTTTGGCATGTGAGGATTTTAGCCAACCTGATGTGAATTACCAGTTTATTAAAATTCGCTTTAATGGCTTTGTCATTTTTGTCGAAAAGGTATAATTCATTGCAATTTCAACATGCATCCAGGGAAGGAACATGTGGTTACAGTCTATTTCATTTGCTATTGGGATATTGCTTTGCCAGCAATTACCCGGGTTGCCCGGTTGGCCAATTGTAGTTTTCAGCCAGGTTATATTGATAGCAGGCTGGGTTTGGTACCGGTTCAGATTCAGGTTCCGATTACGATTAAGGTACCGCTGCCTTGATTATCCATTGCAGAACTGCGTATGGCCAAAATGTGTATGGCATAAATGCATATGGTTGATTTCACTGTTATGGATGTTTTCAGGAATTCTGTGGGGAGTGCTCGTTGCTCATTGGCAATTATCCGAAAGGCTGCCAAACCATCTAATCAAAGAGCCAATTCAGGTTGTCGGAGAAATTATTGATCTGCCGGATAAACAGGGTAAAAACTGGCGTTTCAATTTTAGCATTCGGCAGGCTTTACATAATTCAAAACCGATCGAGGTTCCTGAAAAGGTACGTTTAAGCTGGTACAGAACTGAACAGCAACTCAGCAGCGGACAAACCTGGCAATTCCAGGTCAAATTAAAGCCACCGTCCGGGTTAAGAAATTTTGGCCTTTTTGACCTCGAAGGCTGGTACTTTCAGCACAACATTCGAGCTACGGGCTACATCGTCAAGTCAGAAGATAACCGCATGGTGCAGGAACCAGGCTGGTTCGGGTTTGATGTCTGGCGCGAGAAGATTCGTGCAAAGCTTGCAGAATTTAACCGGCATTCACCTGATTCAGATGATTCCTATTCAGATGATTCATATGGTTCCAAAAATGACTCTCCAGAAGATAATTCAGGCCATTATTCAGGTGCATTGGCCATGACCATGGCATTGACCCTGGGAGATAAATCACAGATATCCCAACAGCACTGGGAGATGTTTCAACGCCTGGGTATTAACCACCTGGTGGCTATCTCAGGTCTGCATATTGGCATGATAGCGCTACTGGCTTACGGGGTCTCCGGAAGGTTATGGCGATTATCAGCGAGATTGTGTGAACGGATTGCAGCACCCCAGGTTCAGGCGGTATCTGCCCTGGTTTTTGCCTTCGGCTATGCAGGGCTTGCGGGGTTTTCGTTACCTACCCAACGTGCTTTGATCATGCTGTCAGTTGTGCTTGTTTCCAGGATATTGTTAGTCAATATCCAACCATATCGGCAGCTTTTCCTGGCGTTATTTGTTGTGCTTGTCTGGCAACCTTCAGCTATATCAAGTGCCGGTTTCTGGCTTTCATTTACAGCAGTTGCCGCGATTTTTTATGTGCTGCATTTTTCTGAACAGTCGAATAATAAGTTGGCTTTTTTATCGAACCTGGTAAAAATGCAGTTGCTGATAACGATAGCCATGGTGCCATTAACGCTGTTGTTCTTTCAGCAGGTCTCGCTTGTTTCGCCAGTAGTTAACCTGGTTTTAATTCCAGTGTTCAGTTTTCTGGTCGTGCCGGCTGCATTAGCCAGTGCATTACTGGCTTTTATTGATCATCAAACCACCCGGGTTTTCATAGAATATTATTTGCATGCCCTGCAGCTTTTGCTGGATGTATTGGCGAATTTTTCCGGTTCGGAAAGTTTGGCATTCAAAGTTTACGATTTTTCCATGCTGCAGTATTTGCTGGTCTTCATGGCTGCGGCCACTTTTTTTATTCGGATAAATGTTTTTTTGAAAATCTCATTATGGTTGCTGTTAATCATTGTCTTTCCTTTTTCAACCAACATTCCGGCACCCGGGTCATTACAGCTGACTGTATTGGATGTTGGCCAGGGCAGTGCCTACTTGATCAAAAAGAACGACAGGGTGCTGGTGTATGACCTTGGACCAAGATACAGCGGTGGCAGTGCAACCCGGTCAGTGCTTATTCCTTACCTTCAAAACCAGGGGATATCCAAAATTGATTTGCTGGTAATCAGTCATGCTGACAGCGATCATGCCGGAGATATTCGGGCATTAAAAAGCCAGTTTGAAATTGGCAGGATATTTGTCGGGGAGCCTGTTAGATACCTGGATCAAACTCAAAGCTGTCACCATGTGTCTCGATGGAACTGGTCAGGTACAGAATTTCGTTTTCTAACGGTCGCCAACCAGGCCTCAGAGACTGGCAACAACGCCTCCTGCGTGCTGCAGGTTTCACATCATGGCTTTCAGGCTTTGTTAACCGGCGATATTGAAAAGAAAATTGAAAGACAGCTGGTCAGTGAATATGCAAAGCAACTTAAGTCAGAGCTGGTGCTTGTGCCGCATCATGGCAGCCGTTCTTCTTCAACCCGGGATTTTGTGACACATGTCGATCCGGAATGGGTCATAAATTCAAGTGGTTACCTTAACCGTTACCGTTTTCCTGCAGATTCAGTCAAGCTGCGCTGGACTCAAAACAATGCCCGGTTTCTGGATACCGCGACGCATGGCTCAATTGAGTTTATTATCGATGCAGCGGGCAATTTGGCCGGTCAGCGCACTTTTCATGACAATCAGAAAAAGTATTGGCATGAAAACCGGCTGGCAGATAGACCCGGCTGAGGCAATCCAGTAATATCTGTGCGGAAATTTTATACGAATTAAGGGAGTAACAGGGCGTGTTTGAACTGGTTAAAGCGGGTGGATGGCTGATGATTCCCATCATCGCCTGTTCGGTCTTGGCACTGGGAATTATTCTGGAACGTTTATGGGTTTATCGCCAAAAAAGGGTATTACCCAAGAACCTGGTTGCCCAGGTCTGGAATCTGCATAGAAACAACCAACTGACCAATGCGCATATCGCAGCAGTTAAAGAAGGTTCACCTCTGGGCAGGGTGTTGGCCGCGGGCCTGATTAATCGTCATCATTCCCGCGAGGTGATGAAAGAAGCGATTGAAGAGGTTGGGCACCAGGTGATTTACGAGCTGGAACGTTACCTTAATACGCTTGGAACGATTGCCGCCATTACGCCATTACTGGGTCTGCTTGGCACTGTGATCGGTATGATCAAGGTTTTCACCGCAATTACAACTGCGGGAGTCGGTGATCCGACTGTGCTGGCCGGTGGTATCTCCGAGGCGCTGATAACAACGGCGGCCGGTATGTCTGTTGCAATTCCCGTACTGATTTTTCACCGTTACCTGCTGGGCAAAGTCAACATGCTGGTACTTGGCATGGAAGAAGAGTCTTTGAAAATGGTAGAGGTTATGCAGGGTGACCGCGAGGACAGCATCGGATGAAGTTTCGCAAGGAATCCGATCTGAAAACCATCGAGGTCAACCTCACGCCATTGATTGACGTGGTGTTCCTGTTGCTGATTTTTTTCATGGTTTCTACAACGTTTGATAAGCAGGCGCAGATTCAGATTAAGTTACCTGAAGCAGATTCGTCAGAACTGGTTGAGAAAGAACCGACCTCAATCGCAATCGGGGTTAATGCAGAAGGCAATTACTTTGTTAATGAAGAAGAGTTAATCCGGTCTGACAAAGAAACCCTGCGAAAAATGCTCGTTAAGGTTTCTGAAGGTAAAACCGATCTGCCGGTGATTATTTCTGCAGATGGCAAAGCACCGCATCAGTCAGTGATAACCGTGCTTGATGTTGCCAGCCAACTGGGTATGTCACAAATGACTTTTGCTACCCGTCAGTCTGGCGAACCTGGTAATTGAGCCCAAAATATGAGCCCAATTTATGAGCCCAATTTATGAGCCCAGTTTATGAGCTTAATCGATAAGCTTTGGTATAAACAAACTGTTATAGCCTATCTTTTACTGCCACTGACGGCGGTGTTTTTTGTTTTGTCTCTTTTTCGAAGAGTCTTTTACCGAACCGGACTCAAGAAAATTGGCCGGCTTGATGTGCCGGTGATTGTTGTTGGCAATATCACTGTCGGTGGCACAGGTAAAACACCACTGGTTGTCTGGATAGCCGATTACTTAAAGGTCAAAGGCTATAAACCCGGACTGATTTCCAGGGGCTACGGTGGAAAAGCCAAACACTGGCCTCAACAGGTCAGGCCGGACAGTGACCCCAAGGCAGTAGGCGATGAAGCCATTTTGCTATCACGCAGAACAGGCTGCCCAATGGCAGTAGGCCCCGACCGTTATGCAGCCGGCAAAGCCCTGCTGCAAAATTCAGACTGTGACATTTTAATTTCGGATGATGGTTTACAGCATTACGGACTGGGGCGTGATGTCGAAATTGCCGTCATTGACGGTCGCAGACGATTTGGCAATGGGTTTTTGCTGCCGTCCGGCCCCTTAAGAGAAGGTAAATGGCGATTGAACTTCGTCGACCTGGTGGTATCAAACGGACCAACCACCTTCCAGGAGTGCAGTATGCGAACCCGCCAGGGCGAACTGGTTTCAGTTGGAGGGTCAGGGGACAATGTCAGAAACAGGCCACTGAAAGATTTTTCCCGCCAAAAAGTGCATGCCGTTGCCGGATTGGGAAATAACGAACGTTTTTTTCGATTGTTAAAGGAAAATGAGCTTGAAATCATAGAACATCCTTTTGACGATCATCATGTGTTTACAAAAGAAGATATTGAATTTAACGATGGCCTGCCTGTTATCATGACAGAAAAGGATGCCGTAAAATGCCAGTATTTTGCTGGTGATGAATGCTGGTATCTGCAGGTGTGTGCACAGCCCGAGGCGAAGTTTGTACAGGCCTTTTTCGAAATTATTGAGGGTATGAAAGATGGACAAGAAGCTGCTTGATATACTGGTTTGCCCGGTATGCAAAGGGGAACTGGTTTTTGACAAAAAAAAACAGGAACTGATTTGTAAACTTGACCGGCTGGCTTATCCGATCAGGGATGATATTCCTGTCATGCTGGTCGAAGAGGCCCGCGAGTTACCATCGACAGAGGAAGTTTAAACCTGATGACATCGTTCAAGGTTGTCATTCCAGCCCGTTACCAGTCTTCCCGATTACCCGGTAAACCATTACTGGAAATCGCCGGTAAACCAATGATTGAACATGTTTACCAGCGTGCGCTTGAAAGTTCTGCTGATAAAGTGGTTGTGGCAACCGATGACCAGCGTATTCATGATGCGGTCGTCGCTTTTGGTGGCGAAGCCTGCATGACTGCAACTGATCATCAAAGTGGTACTGACAGGCTGGCGGAAGTGGTATCAATTTACCAGTGGGATGCAGATGACATCATTGTGAACCTTCAGGGTGATGAACCCGAAATGCCTGCTTCGCTGGTGACCCAGGTGGCCAATGATATGGCCAGCCATAAAGATGCTGTTATTACCACGTTGAGTGTGCCAATTGAATCGTTTGAGGATGTGATTGATCCAAACGTGGTCAAGGTTGTTACTGATGCAGAGGGTTATGCGCAGTATTTCAGTCGAGCGCCGATTCCCTGGCATCGAAATGATTTTGCTGAAGGATTGCAGAAACCTGAAAGCCTGAAACTGTTTTACCGTCATGTCGGTCTTTATGCCTATCGAGCCGGTTTTCTGGATGAGTTTGTTTCCTGGGATCATGCACCAACGGAACAAATAGAATCACTCGAACAATTACGAGTCTTGTGGCACGGCCGTAAAATTCATGTTTCCCGAACAGATGTTTCCCCCGGTATTGGTGTTGATACACAGGCAGATCTTGATCGGGTGAATGAGGTGTTTGGTCTTTGAATTTGAATTAACGGACCAGAAACCTCTAAGGCAGTTATGATTTCCGATATTAAAATTTCTGAGGCATGGATGCCGAAGTAAAGCTTACAAGGAGGTATTTACAGCGTTTTTAATATCGGAATTTATTGCTGCCAAAAGGTTTCCTTTCTCGAATTGATATAATCCCTTAAAATCATTCGATTATTCAAAGTATTAAGATCAGATCATGATTAACGAAGAAGAATGGCCAGACTGGGAATTAGCCACCAGGGCGATCAGGGTAGGGCATCACCGCACCCCGGAAGGTGAACATGCCGAACCCATTTTCCCCACATCCAGCTACGTGTTCGAAAGCGCAGCCCAGGCTGCCGCACGTTTTAGCGGAGATGAAGCTGGCAATATATATTCTCGTTTTACCAACCCAACTGTCCGTACCTTTGAAGAGCGTCTGGCTGCGATGGAAGATGGTGAGTCCTGCGTGGCTTTTTCATCAGGTATGGCTGCAATTTTAGGTACCTGTCTTGGTTTGCTTAAAGCCGGTGATCATGTGGTCTGCTCCCGAAGTGTCTTCGGAACCACAACCATTCTGTTTACCAGGTACATGGCCAAGTTTGGTATTGATACCACCTTTGTTTCATTGACTGATCCTGAAGCATGGGAAAAGGCGGTTAAACCCGAAACACGGTTGTTTTTCCTGGAAACGCCTTCAAATCCTTTAACTGAAGTAGCTGACATCAAGCAACTGGCTGAGCTGGCACATAAGCATGATATTTTGCTGGCAGTCGACAACTGCTTTTGCACGCCGGCCTTACAGCAGCCCTTAAAGCTTGGTGCTGACCTGGTTATCCATTCTGCTACCAAGTACCTTGATGGACAGGGCAGAGCAGTTGGTGGTGCGGTTGTCGGTGATAAAAAAAATGTGGGTGAAGATGTGTTTGGCGTGGTTAGAACAGCCGGTCCAACCTTAAGCCCTTTTAACGCCTGGATTTTCCTCAAAGGCCTGGAAACACTCGAACTCAGAATGAAGGCGCATTCCAGTAATGCATTGGCGCTGGCAAAGTGGTTATCTAATCAGAACAGTGTCGAAAAGGTTTATCATCCCGGCCTGGAAAATCATCCGCAGCATGATTTAGCCAAACAGCAACAATCGGATTTTGGCGGTATTGTCTCTTTTGAAGTTAAAGGTGGACAGCAGGCTGCCTGGCAACTGATCGATAATACCAAAATGCTGTCAATTACAGCCAACCTGGGTGATACCAAAACTACGATAACGCATCCGGCAACTACCACACATGGTCGGTTATCAGATGAGCAAAAACAGGAATCAGGGATCAATTCCGGATTAATCAGAATCGCTGTTGGTCTGGAAAATATTGAAGATATTAAAGCCGACCTGGTTTTTTAATTACTTAATTGAGTAATTCAGAATCACGAGATTGCAGTATAGATGTTGAAATTTGTAAAAGGACTTTTCGGTCAAAGTAAAACCCTATGCGGTGATCGTAAGGCTGATGCTTTTCCGCCAGAATTTGCGGTCAAGTCCGGCCTGGGAAGCTATAACACGACAGAGCTTAACGGTAACTTTCTTGGCCAGGTGCTTGGTGCAACATCCCATATTGATGCAAAACTCAACTCGTTTGAAATTGATGTTTTATCAAGACTGAAGAGTCAGCTTAAAAACACCGGCAACCTGTTTGCAAGCCTGCCGCGTACAGAAGAGACATTGCCCAAATTACAGACAATGCTGGAATCTTCTTCACAAATTGAAACCGAGGCGGTAGTCAATCTGTTAAAAAGGGATCCTGTTGTTTTGGGCGATGCGGTCGTTTTATCTGAATCACTCAAGTACCAGAAAGGTCACCCGGTTAAATCCTTCAATGACATGATTCATGCGCTGGGCGAGCCGGGTTTACTGGAACTGGTTGAAATTTCTTCAAGGCGACCTGTGATAGGTCAAAATGATGAACATTTTGTTGAAATGGCCGGGCCCAAGCTGTTGAGGCATGCCATCAATAGCGCAGAAATTAGCTCAGAGCTGGCAAGAAAAGTCAGCGCAAACACTTTCTATGCCTACATTGCCGGTTTACTGAATAACCTGGGTTTGTTTGTTGGCTGTCATATTCTTGATATTGCATTTGATGGCAAGCATTCGCCCAATTCCAGGAAGTTTCGTGAAGACTTTTATGATTTATGCCAGAAGCTGACAACTGCCATAGCGAGAAACTGGAAACTGCCTGAGATGGTATGCCAGGTTTACGAGATGCAAAGTCAAGGTAGTTCACGCGATGCCTGTTGCCAGGAAGCCATTAATCTTTATGTTGCAGATAAGCTGGCCAAGGCCTGGATGATGCCTCAACGTCTGGATCTTGCTGATAAAGAAACCCGGGTACTGGTAAATCGGGCTCATCGTGAGCTGGATTTTTCACGCCTTAAGCTGATGTAACGTTAACGCCTTTTTCGTACCGGGTATAAGCGCGGCCTGCTTTGTGCAACGCCTGATATTTCCTCAAACAGACTTTTCTTGAAACGCCGGTGAAAACCACGGTTAAGTAACTGCGCCAGCTGAATATATTGACCTTCTTCAGTTTCATTGTTTGACAGAAAATGAATCATGTCATCAATACTGTTGCGCATTGGCTGTTTGTAGCGCTCCAGGTATTTTGACTCAACCATTTGTACCAGGTTTCTCATGCGTTCTTTGGGAAGGTCTTCTGCATCCAGTTCGTTCCACAGCGCCACTTCAGTGTTAAATGGCAGTTTACCGAAACGTTCCCTGAACTTATCTATCAGCATATCAATTGAATGCGCTACCTGGTGTTCACTCAGGTTGGTCGTTGCTAATTGACGATTCAGAATATCCATCATGTCACCCCAATCGGGATGATCTGTGCCAGAAGAGCTTGAACCAGATGTGGGGGCTACTGATGTTGCAGGTTTTGCGCGGGCTGCAGCAGCAGGTTTTGTTTCAGGAACCGGTTTAATTTGAGATTCCTGTTCCTGCCAGAAATCAGCAAAGCTGTTGGAGATTGGCGATTCCTTGAAATGTTTTTCGACACCGTTGGCCAGCGTATAAAGGCAGCGACTGCCTGGTGAGTGCGGTTTGGAAATCACAATCGGTTGCTGGTTGATAATGGATTTTCGAACTTCGGGGTCATCAGCTA
>CALAZS010000165.1 GCA_937926265.1 uncultured Gammaproteobacteria bacterium | reverse complement strand
AGTCAACACTAATATTAATAGAAGTTGTCAATTAATCAGGTGATTACTGCCTATAAACAAAAAATTAATAAGAATATTGTAATAAACTATTGATTTATATTTAAAAAAATAATATTTCGAAAATATGACAGTGGATTGCTGTACTCTTGATTTATGCCTGCTCAAGCAGCACTTTTATCTGGAAAAGCGTGTTTCTTTCTTCTTCTTCGAGACTGCCACGAATGAACTTGATGGTTCTTTCAAAGCGTGGAATTACGTTGTATTTCAGTGCATTAACTCTTTTCTGGGTTTTACGCTGTTCCTCCAGTAAGCGTCGCAGGGCAGTTTCCACCTCGGCCAGCTTGGCCATTTTTTCAGCCATTTCAGCAAGACTTAAGCGTGTTTCATCGAGGCTGGCATCGGTACCTAGAATGCCAACAGGCTGCAAGGGCAGTTTCTGTATGGTAATGGAGGGATACTGAACTCCCATATTCCTGCGCGGCAGTATTTTGGCTTCTATGCCTTCAGGCATGCCCAGGGCCAGTTGTCGGATGCGGGAACTGCCCATGCGCATTTGCGTAATACTCAAATTGTCATAGGCTTTTTTTAAACTTGCCTGGGCATCGAATTTCATTTTCTTGTATTCAGCCAGCTGTTCATACACAAGCCGGGTCAGCAGTTCGCGTTTTCTTTCCAGCAGACGGTAACCTTCATGCAGAAAGTTCACTCTCGACTGTAAATCCAGCAGCGCGGATTTTGTTGGCGGAATGTTAAGTCGTTCGTGCATTATTGGGCCTGCATCAGTGGACCTGCATTAGCGGGTTTCGTCCCAGCTATGGTATTTCTGGATTTCAGCCTCGGAAACACGGCTTAACGATTCCGGAGGTAGCAGGGATAAAAGCTCCCAGGCCAGGTCCAGGGTTTCAATAATGTTTCGCTCGGTATCTTCACCCTGCATGATAAAACGGTTTTCAAACGCATCGGCAAATTCCAGGAAGCGCCGGTCACGACCCGAAAGTTCTTCTGCACCGATAATGGAGGCAAGGTTCCTGGCTTCCAGTGCCCGTGTATAGGAAGCGTACAACTGGCTGGCAACATGTGGATGATCTTCACGGGTAAACTCTTTACCGACGCCGTCTTTCATCAGCCTGGATAAAGAAGGTGGCACATTAACAGGTGGATAAACAGATTTACTGTGCAGCTCGCGGCTTAACACGATCTGGCCCTCGGTAATGTAACCTGTCAGGTCAGGAATAGGGTGAGTGATGTCATCACTGGGCATCGACAGTATTGGAATCATGGTGATTGAACCATGACGGTCTTTGACACGACCGGCGCGTTCATAAATTTCAGCCAGGTCTGAATACAGGTAACCGGGATAACCTTTTCTTGATGGCACGTCGCCTTTCTCTGTGGCAATCTCGCGCAAGGCCTCGGCATAGTTGGTCATATCGGTAATTACAACCAGCACGTGGTGATCAAGATCATAAGCGAGGTATTCTGCCGCAGTTAACGCCGTTCTGGGCAGAATCAAGCGTTCCATTGGTGGATCGTTTGCCAGGTTGGTAAACATCACCACGTTGCGTAACACGCCACTGGATTCAAACTCGGTTTCGAAAAAGTGCGCATCGGAATGCGAAACACCCATTGCCGCAAACACGATCACAAAGTTTGATGAATCATCTGGCAGCTTGGCCTGTCTTACGATCTGGGCGGCGAGGCGGTTATGCGGTAAGCCGGATGCTGAAAACACTGGCAGTTTCTGTCCACGTACCAGTGAGTTCAATCCATCAATACTTGAAACACCGGTCTGAATAAATTCTTTTGGATAGGCCCGGGCAGAAGGGTTGATTGGCGCACCGTTAACATTACGCACCAGGCTGGAAACAATCGGCGGCCGGTTATCACGGGGTTTGCCAATACCATTGAAGTTACGGCCAAGCATGTCGGGTGACAATGGCAATTCGAAAGGCTGATCCAGGTAACGTATCCAGGTGTTCTCCAGGTCAAGGTTGGCGGTGGATTCAAATACCTGTACCAGCACCATGTCTTCTGAGGTGCGGATTACCTGGCCATTTCTGATCTGGCCGTCTTTATCGCGTATTGCAACCCGTTCCCCTAAAGCGGCATTGTTGCCACCTTTTAGAAACAGTAGCGAGCCACGCGCTGATGTAACCTGTTTATATTCAACCTGTCTCATGCCTGGACTTCCTTCGCGCCGGCATATTCGGCACGCATGCAATCAAGGTGTTCAAAAAGTTCTTCAGCAAAGTTTTCCATATCAGACAACTGGTCGTTGGTGAAAACAGACTTGATACGGCGGATTTTGCCGTTCTCCGGTAACTGCGCCAGTTGTTCAACCGGGGCTCCAAGCTTAATCAGTTCCTTGCCGGTTTCATGGAACCTCAACATGATATCCATCATTTTGAACTGCTTGGCAGGTGAGCAGTAACTGTCTATTTCATCAAGGGCACTTTGTTGTAACAGTCCTTCTTTTAAGATGCTGGCAGTTTCAAGTACCCAGCGTTGACTCGATGACAACGCCTCCGGTCCAACCAGGTTAACAATGCGTTCAAGTTCATCCGCCTGGGTCAGCAGGGATAGAGCATACTGGCGATGCTTTGCCCATTTATGGTCAACGTTCTCGGCCCACCAGCTTTGGGCCCGGTCCTGGTAATCGGAAAAGCTTTCGGTCCAGGAAACAGCAGGGTAGTGCCGGGCATCTGCCAGCGGTTTGGACAAGGCCCAGAAGGTTCGAATGATCTCCTTGGTATGGCTGGTCACAGGTTCAGAAAAATCACCGCCCGGGGGTGATACGGCGCCAATCAATGTCACCGAACCGCTGGACTGCTTTGCCATGGTATTAACGTTACCGGCGCGTTCATAAAAAGCCGCCAGCCGGGAAGCAAGGTAAGCAGGGTAGCCTTCTTCAACAGGCATTTGACCAAGACGCCCGGCAACTTCCCTGAGTGCTTCAGCCCATCGACTGGTAGAGTCAGCCACCATCACCACGTCATAGCCCTGGTCGCGGTAGTATTCGGCCATGGTGACACCAACATAGATACTGGCTTCACGCGCTACTACCGGCATATTGGATGTGTTGGCAACCAGGAAGGTTCTTTCCATCAACGAGCGGCCACTGTGTGGATCTGTTAGCTCCGGGAAAGTTTCGAGAATATCGACCAGTTCATTGCCGCGTTCTCCACAACCCACATAAAGTACGATATCAGCATTGGCCCAGCGGGCAATTTGCTGTTGCACCATGGTTTTTCCGGCACCGAAAGGGCCGGGTACGGCGGCTTTGCCCCCTTTGAGTAAAGGAAAGAATGTATCCAGAATTCTCTGGCCGGTAAGTAACGGCATGGCTGAGTGCGTTCTGGAATGGTAGGGTCGGGGAGTACGCACCGGCCAGTCGTGATACATTTTCAGGTGTTCAATCTGGTCGTTTTTGTTGCGAACACTGGCGATAATATCTTCAATTTTATAATCACCCTCGCAGGCATGTTCAACAATATCGCCGCAGGTATTGGGTGGCACCAGGATCCGATGTTGAATGGTTTCAGTTTCCTGCACAGTGCCAAGAATTTCACCACCACAAACCTGTTGTCCGACAGCAAGTTTATCTGCAGGGACAAAGTGCCAGGTTTTTTCCCGATCAAGCGAAGGCACTTCCAGTCCCCTGGCAATCTGCTCACCACTCATTTCCAGAATACGGTTTAATGGCCGTTGAACACCATCAAAAATCTGTCCAAGCATGCCGGGGCCAAGTTCCACTGATAGCTGCTTGCCCAGCCCGATGACGTTTTCACCGGGCCTTAATGACTCGGTTGATTCATAAACCTGAACCAGGGCTGTATCCTGGTGCAGGCTGATAACTTCACCAACCAGGCCAAGTTTACCCAGGCGAACCTGCTCACCGTTGCGAATATTGTCCTGCCGGATTGTGACCAGTGGGCCGTTGACTTCTACGATACTACCCATGGCTTAATACTCCTGTGCCGGAAACCGAAGCAAACAAGCGTTCAAAAATTATACTTTGTAACTGGTTTTCTTCGCGTGACACCAGTCCTTCAAAAGTGTTGTCGACCATTACAGTGCCATCATCAGACATCAGCCTGACACCACCGGAACACTTAATGGTCTGTTCCGATAATGTAATCGTGTAATTTTCTAAAGGTGCTGTGACTTCAGTCCAGAAGGGTTGAAAGGTCTTCAGATCCTGATCATTAACATAGGCCGTGAGTTTGTCCTGGTTGATCAATTGAGCGGCTTGTTGAAGCAGTCCTTCAAACACTTTTCGGTATTCCTCAGGTTGCTCAACTAATGATGAAAGACGCATTTTGAGCTTTTCAATCACCAGTTGCACCATACCCCAGCGGTTACGGTCCATTTCTCCCTGCATCTGTATTTCACTGGCCTGCACCTTTCTCAGGTATTCACGTTCAGACCATGACTTGGCTGCCAGCAGTTCCTTTTGTTCCATCAGCTGAATCTTTTCGCGGGTGTCCTGCATTATTTTCTGGCGGGAAGCTTTACCCTGGGCGATATGTTCGTCAGCCAGCTTATGTGCCCGTTCGAGCATGGCTTTCTTTAACGCATTAACTTGGTCAGACTGTTTTTCCATGACTAATATTCCAGTGCAGAAGCACCAATGGTTTTTGTTATCAGTTGATCGATTGATGCCTGGCGGTTTTGAGGTTCATGTAATGAAGGTACTTCGCTAATCAATACGGTGCCACCTTCCCGGCGTAACAGGTCAAGCACTGGCAGTTGGTAATCAAGCAGGTCCTGCTGCAAATAAATAAGCGTTCTGTCACTCGAAATTCGAATTTCATTCAGCAGCTTTTCCAGCTCGGTTTTATCCGGATCAATGAAGGTTTCAATGCCGAGCAGGGCAAAGCCATCCATCAGTTCCCGGTTGCCAACTGCGATTATTCTCATCAGAGCTTGCCCAGCAGCAGGATAGACATTACCAGGCCATAGATGGCGATACCTTCGGCAAGACCCAGGTAAATCAGGGTTCGACCGAACATTTCAGGTTTTTCAGTAATAACGGCCAATGAAGCTGAGCCAACGGAACCTACCGCTATGCCCGCACCTATGGTTGCCAGGCCTGTGGGTAGGCCTATACCGAGCAGGGCAAGACCAAGGCCAACGCTGATTTCCCTGGCTTCCCCGGTTTGAATCGCCGCGGCTTCAGCTGCCATAGCCTGTTCAGACCCAATCACCATGACAGCGATAATGGCACCAAAGAACACCACGATATTCAGGCCAACCGAGCTTTTTAGCCGGGTCACAAACTTCTTGTTAATGGCCAGTTGCCGGCTTTTATCAGGATACAGTTCCAGAAAGACTCCGGTCAGTATCAGTGCCATGATGCTGAGAGTAACAATGGTTAATGAAGCAGTCATGATGATCTCCAGTTTAGAGTGATGTGGTTAGCGTTATAAAACAGATTCCATTTTTAATGGCCTGAAACGTTTTCCCTTGCCACTGAAAAAACGTGAAAAGCCTTCATAGTATTCCAGCCTGAGACATTGAATTGCGACAATGCCTCCTTCCAGAACAATAATAAATACATTACCGAAAAGGATCATGATGATATGACCAACGGTGTCCATCATCGATGCCAGTGTAAAGACAGCAAGTGCAAGAGCGACATGGTTAAGACTGAAAGCCGCGACACGCAGGAAAGACAGCGTGTTCGACATGATATTAATAACATTGTCGAGTGCTTCAATGAACAGCAGCAATATCTTTTCAGGGATTGATCCTTCAAGGTGTTGCCAGCTGCCATAAAGTACCAGGCCAAGCGGAAACATAATGGCCATGGTTTCCTGTAATCCAAAACTGTCATTAACCAGGTAGTTATAACCGGCATAAATCGCGCCGATGAAAAGTAACAGACCGGCCAGTCCATTGTTAGCGTAAAGTGCGCGTTGTTTCTGGTTCAATGCGATCAGGTTGTATATTGATAACAGGTAAGCAACCAGCAGGAAGCCAATACCCCAGATAAGTGCAACCACCAATAACAGTGATGGATCTTCCATCGGTGACATCCAGACCGGGTGTATCACATGTTCGTAACCGAAGATGCTGCCATACAGCCAGCCAAAAGCCATGGATGAAAGGCCTGCCAGGCTCATGAAAATCAGCAGCCCGGGGAGTTTCTTACGCAAAATAATTCCCAGCAGAATAATCACTGCACCATGGCCAATATCGCCAAACATCATGCCGAACATCAGCACATAAGTGATGGCAAAGAAACGCGTAGGATCAAACTCACCGTAAACGGGAATACCGTATTGACTGACCAGTGCATGAAAAGGCTGCATCAGTCGCCGGGGTTTTTCCTTGTAAGGTACAGAGGCCAGTTCGTTGGGCAACGGGTCACGCAATTCCATGACGAAAGGATAGTTAAGCTTAGCCTGCAATGCCGATTCGATTTGTTGCTGCTTGCCATAAGGTATCCATCCCTCGAGTCTTACCAGGTTGCCTTTTCCTGTCAGGCTACCGGCAAGCTCGGCATAGGGCTGGGCATAACGGATGATGGCAGAAATAAAATCAATCTTTTGCAATGATTGCCTGATAATATCTTCTATCTCAAGATTCCTGGAATCGATCAGCTGTTGCTGTTCGGCCAGCTCCCGGTCGATGTCCTGGCGTATTTTGTCAGGGCGATCCTGTAACTCGGGAGGAATACTGATTTCATGAAAGCCTGCTGATTTTAGAATTTCGAGAATATCTTCCTGCTGGTCAATGTCGGTTATGACAGTGATGTACTCATGATTATCAGACTGGTAAAAGACGTCAATTGCGGCATCTGCCAGTGACAGAGCGCGTTTTAACTGGTTGAGTTCAATAGAGGGAATGGTGCCGGTAAATACCTTGATAAACTGGCTGGTGTGTGAAAGCTTGCCAAGGTCAATATCAAGATTTTCAAAGCGGTTAAGACTGCCTGCCAACTGGCGCTTTATATTTATTTTTTCTTTTGATGAACGAATTTCTTCTTCCATTAAAGAAAGTTTTGACCAGATGTCTTTAGCCTGCTGCTTGGCATGTTCCAGAGTTTCAACCGACAAGGGTTCTTTAAGTTGTGTATTGGAGTGCCAGTCTATAGGCAGGTACTGGCTGATTTTCTGAAAGCGACGTTTGAGAGACTGAAAAAGCTGCTGAAAATGATGGCCGGGTTTCTCATCAAGCAGTTCAGTAAATAAGTCAGATTCTATCAGGTGAACTGTTTCCAGTTTTGCCAGTTCAATAGAAGCCTTTGCCGCATCATCCTTGATCATCGACAATGTCAGGTGCTGCATTCTGACGGAAAGATCAATCAATGGACGTTACCCCCGGTGGCTTCCATGATAAGTACTTCGTCAAAGTTGAGTGACTTGCCTTTTATGGTTGCATGCAGAAGTTGTATTTCAGATTCTCTCAGGAGAACGTAGGCGAATAAACGCGTGATCACTGAAGGTGAATGTTTTATTGCATTTGAAGCGGCTTCAATGACGTAATGCTCCATGATGTTTTCAATCTGGATCAGATTAAGCTGGTTGGCCAGCAGTTCATTCAGTGGTTCCGGTAACTGGCTGATAAGGTCATCGATGGTTTCGAGTTTGGCCAGTCTCATCAGGTTGCCGGTATGCAGTTTGCGGCCGGTTGTAGATAACAGAAAATATGACTTGGCTGGTGACAGACCATAAGAAAAACGATAGCGGATCAGCCACAGGATATTAAGCCTGTCCATGAGTTTGCCAAACAAAGAGCCCAGGTGTTGTTGGTCATTACTGTCAAGAAAACGCAGTCTTTGTGCCAAACCGGTAAAAAACTCGCGGTCAATGGTGGCATCCAGCGCAAACAGGTTCTGTCCCTCGGCATGGTAGATGTCTCGAGCCTGTCGCACGATACTGGAATAGGGTGTCTGTTCCAAAAGGCGCATCATCTCATTTGGATCATCAGCTTCAAGCAGGATATCAAGCGGTAACTGGTTAAATCGTCCAAGGTCTATTAACTCTTTTCTTATACTGGTGTCTGAAGAGCCGGTAAATTTACCGCGTATCAGGGCCTTAAGGTTGGAGAGCTCATACCAGTGAACGGCAAAATTCAAAAATGCTTTTTCATTGCCATTGAATGGACGAAAAAGCATGTTGAAATCTTGCAGTGCCTTGCTCAATAACAGGTTTTGAACCTGTTCCAGTTTGAAATCTTCAAGATTTTCGCCACCGGTGATACGGGTGATTAATGAATCGACATCTTCTTCGATAACAGCGGCATAGTTTTCAATGCCAATCAACCTGTCGGCAAGAATACCCAGACGGGTGGCAATATAGCTTTTATTGCCCTGAAGCATTGTCCCGTTCATCCACCAGTAGAGTGCTAAGTGCAACGTCCAGGGCTTCCTGCTCATGCTCGGAGGCAAGTTTTCTAAGCTCCTGGTTACGTTCGTTATAACGCAGTTTTAATTCGGCAATGCTCTGTTCTGCTCTTTCATTGGCCTTGTCAAGAAATGACTGGCGTAATTCTGGGAGCCGGTTGTTAAACTGATCAATACTGGCGTTGGCATCATCAAGCGCTTTTTGCTTGATGTTCTCCCGTTCTTTTTCACCATCCAGGACAATCTGCTCTGCCTGCTGTTCAATCTTGAGTAGTTCGTATATTGAATCATCCATAGCATTTGCCATTTATTTTATGATTTATAAAGAGTTTATACTCATTTCCTTAAATTTATATGACGTCAGTCAATATTTGGTACTGGTTTTTTATGCTTGATTTACACAATATAGTCCATGCCTATACAAAAGAGATTGTTCCCGGGCAGGTGATATTGTTTCATGATTATCTAAAGCAGCAGGATGCAGATACATGCCAGGAGCGTCTGATGAAGCAGATTAATTGGCAGTCAGAGCAAATAACGCTGTATGGCAAAACTCACCTGGTGCCAAGATTAATGGCCTGGTATGGAGATCAGGGGGCATCCTACCGTTATTCAGGTGTTGACCACGAGCCATTGCCCTGGAATCAGACCCTGGCAGATTTAAGGGATGCTTTATTCAATGAATTTCAGATTAAGTTTAATTCAGTACTGTTAAATCTTTATCGAAACGGCAAAGACAGCATGGGGTGGCATAGCGATGATGAACCTGAGCTTGGTATGCAGCCTGTGATTGCCTCAATCAGCCTGGGGCAGGAGAGAAAGCTGCGTTTCAGAAAGAAAACCAACACACGTGAAACCATCGATGTCAGCTTGCCGCATGGCAGCCTGTTATTAATGTACGGAGATTGTCAGCATGTGTGGCAGCATCATTTGCCAAAAACGGCTAGGCCAATAGAATCCCGGATTAATCTAACTTTTAGACGCATTAAAACTTGAAAACACAAAAGCGGAAATTGGCGGCTTTTAATTTTTGCTAGAACAAATCAATATTGTCGTCAGAGTCATTATTGATGTTGTCAGTCACATGCAGGCTGTTTTGATCCATGATTTTCTGATACTCGGGGATCATGCGATCAAGAATGGCAAGTACATCAGTGCTGGCATTTTCCATATCGGATAAAGCAGAAATACAGGCATCATGGTCATTCTGACAGTAGGCAAGAATTGCATTCCTGCCGGCCTGATGAACCAGTTCATGTGGACGGTTGAGAATTTTATATTCCTCTACATGAGACAGCTTAAGACCCTCACCCTCAAAGTACCACTGTCCCAGGCGACAGGCACGGTGATCAGCAAATTCTTCCGGTGATTTACGTTCAATACCGAATACGGTGCGATAAATCGACATTTTGTAGAGCACATGGTCAAGTTTGACTGTTTCGATAAAAGAATTCGACGTTGACAGGTCAATCACACTGGCCATGTTATTGGCCAGTGACACCACTTCATCGATCACGCCACTGACTGTACCAACCGAAGATTCCATCATTTCCATTGAGCCGGTGATTTTGTCGAAGTTGGTCCGGGTTGCAGCCGAATTTGTTGTGATGGTGCTGACAAATTCCTTGATTTCATTGGTAGCTTCGGCGGTTTTTGATGCCAGGGTTCTGACTTCATCGGCTACCACCGCAAAGCCGCGACCCTGCTCACCGGCACGGGCAGCTTCAATGGCAGCGTTAAGTGCCAAAAGATTGGTCTGGTTGGAAATTTCAGTGATCATGTCCGTGAACTGGTTGATACGCTGGGTAGCATCTTCCAGGGCGACTACAGAATCGATACTGCTATGAGTTGTCTGGGTAAGTTCCGTGATGCCGGTGGTAATCTGGTTAAGTACCATGGAACTTTGCTGGAACAGGCTGGATGTTTCCCGCAATCGGGATTGTTCTGAAGCTAATGACTCTGATGAAGACAGGGTCTGGTTACGAATAAGATCCAGAGATTCATATACATTGGCAAAATGTAATGTTTCAGAGGTTTTATGTGCGACCTGCTGATAAGCAGAGCCCAGCATGGACCTGATCATATTGCATTCCGATGTAAGTTCATCGAAGCTTTCCGTGAGGTTCAGATTTTCCTCTTCGAGTTGTTTGATCCGGGCTTCCAGTTCCTGGGTCTTCTTCTTGTTGAAAAACATTGCGTAATTCCGAATGATTTGAATTGTTATTATGTGCCTGGTTCCTGAGCAATAAACATATAAGAAAATGCTGAAAAATGACAGCTAATTCAATAAAAAATAACGATATCCCGTACAAGTTAGAGCGGTTTGCTGCATTCTCGTTGAATGTCAGTGTGCTGCGTCTGGATGAAAATGATAGTGAAATTTCAGGTAACAAATTTTATAAACTGCAACCCTGGCTGCAGGATGCATTGAGAACGGGCAGAGGGTTGTTGTCCTGTGGAGGTGCCTATTCAAACCATTTACATGCGCTGGCAGCGGCCGGAAAACGTTATGGCATTAAAACAGCCGGATTGGTCAGGGGGCTTGAACAGGACAACCTGACATATACGATGAAAGACTGCTGCGAAATGGGCATGGAACTTATTGCCGTTTCCAGGCAGGAATACTCCAATCGATATCAAGCCGGTTTTGCCGAAAAATATCTCAGGCAATTCCAGAAGTCCATCCAGCAGCCCATCCAGCAGCCCATGATATGGGTGCCGGAAGGTGGAACGGAGACAAAAGCCGTCGAGGCCTGTGAACAGATCGGCTTCGAAATAAATCAGTTGGCGGATAATTATGCGTTTGATGCTTTGTGGATAGCCGTTGGCAGTGGCGGTACGCTGGCTGGAATTGCCAGGTCATTAAATCCAAGTATTCAGATCAGGGCAGTGCCGGTTATGAAAAACTATCTGACTGTTAAACAGCGTTTATCCGGTTATCTGAATCAGCAGCAGTCAGCGCGAATTACCTGGGTTGAGAATGGCTGGTACCAGGGGTTCGGTCGATTTAAACAGGCTGATGTTAAACGGCTTCTTGAACTGGAAAAACAAACCGGCGTACCGCTTGATCCTGTTTACACGGCTAAGGTGATGCGTCGCATGATTGAGGCCATTCAGAAAAATGAATTTTCAGACAGCCGTCCGCTGTTTCTGCATACCGGTGGCTTGCAGGGCAGACGTTCAATCAGTAATGACGAATAATTTCGCGTTTTAGCTCGTTATATTCCTTGTGTTTCCAAAGCCGGGCTTTTTTGTAGTTATTGGCTGTCCACAGTTCATCATCTTTTAAAATGTTACAGGCCCTGGTTTGCAGGTTCTGATTAACGTTCTTGTCATCAACGAAGTCACTGCCCCCGAAACAGCAGGTATCGTATAAGAATGTGATATCAGGTTCGGTATTGGTATGCAGGTGACCAAGCCAGTGCACCATTTCATGGAATAACAAACCCGGCAGATTTTCATAGCGTTTAACGCCATTCAGTCTTAACGGCTTACCTGTGAGGTGTTGTTGTATTTGTTCGTCATCCATTTTGAAAAACGTTTCATAGGCTGACTCCGGTAATTTTTTGCTTAGCATGCCGCCAACCCGGAATGTGTCGATAAGAATTGTTAATTCCGGGCTGTTTTTGAAGACTGACTGAATTTTTTTGCTGGAAATTATTTGCTGCGGTGAAGAGGCTATTGCGTAGGCGAAAAGCTCATCCTGAACACACTGTAAAGATTTTGTCTTGTCACTTTCAAGTAGATCCATCAGTCTAAACGCCTGCTGATGGTGGTAGGGATGAAGTTTCCCAACAGCAGGATCATTACCGCTCAAGCACATTAAACCCTGTGCAAGTCCCGATTTAAGATCTTTTAAAAGACGCTGGTTACCAAAATGAACTTGGTTGCGGTTATCGTGATAAGGATAATCATCGCAGCCACTGACGAGCAGGGTGTTGGAATTGGATTTTGTTGGTTTTTCAGAGAGGGTGATTTGCTGGCTCAGTTGCAGAATGTCATTGGTTTCGGCGAGCGCATGCGACGAAATGGTTAACGAGATAATGAGGAGAGTTAACCAGTAAACCGTAAAACTACCACCACTAGGCGGTTCGGTTAATGAGTCAGTCTTCATGTTAATCCTTTTGGCCTGTTCACCATTTAAGCCGAAGCTCCAGATATCGATAAAGAAAATGCAAAGTATAAAGTATGTATATACAATAAATCTCGTTAATGCAAGTTGGATTGTTGAATTTTTAAAGAAAAGGCGGGAGGATCGATATCCAGAAAAAGCAAAACCCAGAAAAGACAAAACCCCAACTCATTAGCTGGGGTTTTACCTCTCCAATATTGGATTTATTCTTGAGGGTTCAGGCTCCACATGTATGAAGGAGCTATTAATAATAGTAGTAGCGGTTTGAAAAATTACCAGAAAAAATTTTAAAAAATATTCAGTAATATATTTCTGATTATTTTAGTTTACTCAAAATTGTATTTTAATTATAAATAACATTAAGTAACTAAGATAAGCTATTGAAAAATAGATTTTTTAAGTGTTTTTTTAGAAAAGAAAAAGCCCAACCGTTTGACGGGTTGGGCTAAAGTTTAAGCTACTAGGACGGGAGTTCCTACAGTTATTAAGATAGAAGATGTAAAGCGGTAAAACTATAGGGATGATGCCTTGGGTATATAGGTAAATTCCCTAAATATTGAGTTTTTATGAAATTCTATGTTTTGGTTCCACATAGAACTCTTGAATTTTTAAATAAATAACTTTAAATATAATGCTTAAGTTATTGAAATATATATTTAATTATTGTTTTTAAAAATTAAAAATCCTGCTCTTGTATAGAGCGGGGTTAATGTTTGGTGGAGGTGGCGGGAGTTGAACCCGCGTCCGCAAGCCCTCTGCCTTTGGCACTACATGTTTAGTCAATCTATTAAATTTAACTGATGGCTACCCGACAGACAGGGCATACAACCAGCGATTTCAGTAAGGATTTAGCGAATCAACCCTGAACAAGCATTAACGCGATCTTATGAGAATCGACGCCTGAATGATCCTCGAATTGCTCCGGGGGTCCACGGACGCATAAGCACGGCTCCGCTCAGACGGCACCCTACTGGGTATTAAGCAGCGAGTGCGTAGTTGTCTTCGTTGGCAACTATAAGTTTACAGCTGGATTTACGAGGTAATCTGTTCCTCGACATGCACCTCGGGTTTTGTAGCCCACGTCGAATGCCGTGTCACCCCCTAAGTATTAACTAAGACATTTTAGTGGTGCTTAGGTTCATATACAAGCAAAGTTACTAGCATGAGAGACCGGATTACCCGGCAAATTTACCGTTTCTGAGACGTTCAGCTTCCATCAGTTCTACTTCACGGGCACCTGATATCACAATGTCATGGTCTGGAACAAAATCCAGGCTGGGATCGTGTCTCTCATACGGCACTGTATTCAGGATGGTTTTCATGGCATTTAAACGCGCCAGGTGTTTGTCATCAGAACGAATGACAGTCCATGGTGCATGGCTGGTATGGGTTTTTTTCAGCATCTCGTATTTCTGGTTGGTGAAATCATCCCAGCGCTCCTGGGCCTGTACATCAATTTCAGACAATTTCCACTGGCGTAATGGATCGGTTTTCCTGCGCTCAAACCGGCGTGCCTGTTCGTCCTTGGTGACACTGAAATAGAGTTTTACCAGTATGGTTCCCTGGCGAGCCAGGTCTTTTTCAAAGCCGGTAACACCACGCATGAAGTTTTTGTATTCATCGTCGCTGCAGAATCCAAATACCGGTTCAACCACGGCACGGTTGTACCAGCTTCGGTCAAACAGAACGATTTCACCGCCACGGGGTAACTGTGCAACATATTTCTGGAAGAACCACTGGGTTTTCTGTTCTTCAGTCGGTTTGCCCAGGGCAACCACACGGTAGTGTTTTTCATTCATATAACGGGTAACCCGGCGAATGGTACCGCCTTTACCGGAGGCATCACGACCTTCGAACAGGATGACCATTCGGCGTTTGTTTTCTTCAAGGTATTTTTGCAGTGCCAGCAATTCTGCCTGGTAAGGTTTTAAAGACTGTTCCTGGCGGCGGCGTTTATATGCCTTGTTGGTTTTTCCCAGTTTTTCTTTTAGTGCAGCATTTTCTGCTTTTAACTGTTCTATGCTTAATTCTTCTTGTGCCTGGTTATTAATATTAATGTTGTCAGGGGTGTTTTCTTCAGTCATGAATCTCTCCGTGCTGCAGACTTTAAATTTAAAGATACTATTGTGACTTAAAAATTATGATTTTTTTATGACTTGCGTCAGTTTATTTGTTATCAGGGTGTTATCCGGTCTTGAAAATTCTTTCTTTTTCACGTTTCCAGTCACGGTCTTTTTCAGCAGCACGTTTGTCATGCTGTTTCTTACCCTTGGCCAGGCCAATTTCAAGCTTGGCTTTTCCGCGTTTCCAGTAAAGGGCAATGGGAACCAGCGTATAGCCCTTGCGTTCAATTAAACCGATCAGTTTGCTCAGTTCTTCGCGGTGTAACAGCAGTTTACGGGTACGTGTCGGGTCGGTTTTTACATGGGTGGAAGCGGAAGCCAGGGGAGTGATATGCGCACCAAACAGGAAAGCTTCACTTTTTTGGATAACTACATAGGATTCCTTCAACTGCACACGGTTATCACGCAGGCTTTTAACTTCCCAGCCCTCAAGTGCAAGACCGGCTTCATATTTGTCTTCGATGAAATAATCATGCCTGGCTACTTTGTTAAGGGCGATGGTAGAGCCGGTGTTTTTTTGTTTTTTCTTGGGTTTTTTAGCCATCGCGCAATTGTATGTTGCCTCAGGCTTCTGTGCCAGTGCTGCCTGTTATCTTTTAACTTGTTACCTTGTTCCTCATGCCATAATCATCGACAATAACGATCGATTGAAAAATAAAAACTGTCGAGCTATTTATGAGTGAAAGAAAGTCGATTCATGGCCAGTGGTCATCCCGTTTGATTTTTATCCTGGCTGCAACCGGATCTGCAGTTGGTCTTGGTAATGTCTGGAAATTTCCATACATGGCAGGCGAGAACGGTGGTGGTGCTTTTGTTCTGGTTTACCTGATGTGCATAGCGATGATCGGCATACCTATCATGATGGCGGAAATCCTGATGGGTAGAAGGGGGCGACAAAGTCCGATTAACACCATGTCTATGCTTGCATCTGATGCAGGTGTCACCCAGCGCTGGGCCTGGCTTGGCTGGATAGGTGTCATTTCAGGCTTTCTGATCATGTCTTTTTACAGCGTGATAGCAGGCTGGGCACTGGCTTATGTTCTTGAAGCGGTATCAGGCAGTTTTACTGGTTTTACCGGCGAGACTTCAGCCAATGCTTTTGTCGGGCATATTTCCAACCCGGGTATAACTACGTTCTGGCATACCGTATTTTCCGTTATGACAGCCATTATCATAGCCAAGGGCGTGCGCTCCGGGCTTGAAAAGGCTGTGAAGGTCTTGATGCCTACACTGTTTGTTTTACTGGTGTTGCTTTTAGGGTATGCGATCAATACCGGCTATTTTGACCAGGGTCTGAATTTTCTGTTTAACCCGGACTTTAGCAAGCTTTCCAGGGAAGGGGTGCTGTCAGCACTTGGTCATGCGTTCTTTACCTTAAGCCTGGGTATGGGAGCGATCATGGTCTATGGATCCTACATGCCGGGCAAAACCTCGATCGCGTCTGCAACCATCACTATTGCATTCATGGATACACTGGTGGCGCTGGTTGCCGGCATGGCTATTTTCCCAATTGTTTTTGCCAATGGACTTGAGCCGGGTGCCGGTCCCGGCCTGGTATTCATCAGTTTGCCAATCGCGTTTGGACAAATGCCGGGAGGCCTGATTTTCGGTACCCTGTTTTTTGTGCTGTTAAGTTTTGCCGCCTGGACTTCGGCAATTTCCATCGTTGAACCGGCTGTGGCCTTCCTGGTCGAAAACCGTGGCATGTCCAGGAAAAAATCGGCGATGACAATCGTGGGCCTGGCCTGGGCAATTGGTATGTTAACGGTGATGTCATTTGGTGGCTGGGGCTTCGAGTTTGAATTTGCAGGTGCCAGGAAAACAGACGGTATTTTCGACATACTCGATATTGCGACAACCAATTTCATGTTGCCGCTGGGTGGCCTGGCAATCGCGCTGTTTGCCGGCTGGGTTATGAAAGAAAAAGATACGGCAGATGAACTTAAGCTTAAGTCAGAGTGGCAGTATAAATTATGGCGCTTTCTTGTCAGGTTTGTATCGCCTGCAGGCGTAGTTCTGTTTTTTCTCCACACGTTAGGCTTGATGTAACAGGAGGTTGTGTAATTGGCTTCAGTAGAAAAATCTGCGTTGGTGCATCACACAGCCATGCAAATGTACCAGTTAGTGGCTAACGTCGATGATTATGAAAACTTTTTGCCGTGGTGCAGTGCCAGCCGTGTGCTGTCAGTATCAGAGGATGAGATTTGTGCTGAAATTGAAGTATCCAGAATTGGCATTACTCAAAAGTTCAGTACCTGTAATAAAATCAACCCGGGTAAGTCAATGACGCTGAGTTTGAAAGAAGGTCCATTCAAATCACTTGAAGGCGTATGGCATTTCACTTCGCTTTCAGATGAAGCCTGCAAGGTATCGTTAAAACTGGATTTTGAGTTTTCCGGTAAGTTAATTAACGCAGCGTTCGGTAAAGTGTTTTCAGCGATTGCCAATGAAATGGTTGATGCATTTTGCCAACGTGCGGATGAAGTATACGGATAATGATATGAATAGCTACGAAGTTGCCTACGCGCTAAAAGAAAAACAGGTTATCCTGACTGTCGACAGTGATAAGGAATTGACCGTGATAGAGGCGGTTAACCAGTCCGGAATTTTAGACAGTTTTCCAGAACTAAAAGAACAGAAGCTCAAGCTTGGAATCTTCGGCAAACTGACCAAGGAAACTGAAGTGCTGCATCCTGGAGACAGGGTTGAAATTTACCGGCCGTTGATTGCTGATCCGAAAGAGGCAAGAAAGAAACGGGCGGCCGAAGGTAAGACTATGAAAAAAGGTCAGCGTGCCTAGCTATTCTTCCTGAACCTCAACACCAACTGCTTCTAAAGTGCGCGTGATAATGCCTTTCTTTTCAGGTTCGTAGTCCGGCACGTCAACAATGGTTTCTTTTTTATCAACGACAGCCATTTCATCAACCGGCATCGGGCGCCAGTCTCCTTCAATCGCTACCAGGCGGTCATTTTCAAAAAACAGTGTCAGGTCCTTGATAACCAGGTCTTCAGTGTTCTCTTTGATGGAGTAGACATAATCCCAACGGTTCTGGTGAAAGCTGTCAACCAGGCCTGGTGTACCAAGCGTATAAGTTACCTGGCGTTTACTCATGCCGGGCTTGAGTTTGTTCACCATGTCCTGGTCAATTACATTGCCTTGTTGAATGGTGGGGCGGTACATAAGGGAGAGTTTGGCCGCTGACTCTACGGTGGATTCACTGATATTCCGGGCGACACTGCAGCCGGTTAAAAGTGTGACGGTAACTAGAATTGTAATGAGACGCTTGTGCATTTGATATAGATTATCATTTAAAAGTTTGTACAACGCTGACATAATACCGGAAAAAAATTACCAAGGCACGATTTAGGGGGCTAAATTGGAAAATCAGGATATCAGGAAAGCGGGTTTGAAAGTGACCCTGCCGAGGGTCAAGATCCTTGAAATTCTGGAAAACAGTGATGAGCGCCATGTCAGCGCCGAAGATGTCTATAAACAATTGTTAGCCAGGGATGAAGAAATAGGCCTGGCAACGGTCTACAGGGTGCTAACCCAGTTTGAAGGTGCCGGCCTGGTAGAGCGCCATCAGTTTGATGGCGGCCATTCAGTTTTCGAACTTAACCGTGGAACGCATCATGATCATATTGTCTGTATTCAATGCGGCAAGGTTGAAGAGTTCGTCGATGAAACCATCGAGAAGTGCCAGCACCAGATTGCAGAAAAACAGGGTTTTTCGATTACTGATCATTCCCTGGTGATCTACGGCGAATGCCACCGTGAAAATTGCCCGAATATGCCAAAATAACGGTTCAATCGTTTGCTGTAGTCAGCATTTCCTTTGCATGTGCCAAAGTCTGCTCAGTCAATTCAATACCGCCTAACATACGGGCAACTTCCTGAACCCGTTCATCAGGTTTAAGCAGGGAAATGGATGTCATGGTTTTATCCCTGGTATGAGTTTTTACAACATTCAGATGTTGATGAGCCTGCGAAGCGACCTGCGGTAAGTGTGTAACACATAAGACCTGCTGGTTATTGCCAAGCTGTCGCAACAACTTGCCGACTATTTCAGCGGTGCCACCGCCAATACCAACATCCACCTCATCGAATATCAGTGTCGGCACATCGACCTGGCTCATTGTGGCTACCTGGATCGCCAGGCTGATGCGGGAGAGTTCACCTCCTGACGCTATTTTATTGAGCTTGCCGGGAGGCTGGCCGGGGTTGCTCGATACCATGAATTCAATATTATCCAGGCCAGTCCTGCCGGACTGTGCAATAGCCTGATCAATGGACTTTTTCTCGATCGCTATCTCAAACCTGACTTCAGGCATTGCCAGCGTTTTCAATAAATCAATGGTTTGTTTTTCAAGCGATTTTGCTGCAGCTGTGCGTGACTGGTGCAGTTTGTCTGCAGCCTTGAGAAAAGCCTTTTCCAGTTCCTGAACTTCACTCTCCAGTTGCTCAAGTCTTTCATCTGCCTGGGTGAGTTCCTTAAGTGACGTTTCTATTTCTGCATGTTTGTTGATAAGTTCCTCAGGAGAAAGCCTGTATTTGCGCGCCATTTCATGGATGGTATTCAAACGGCTTTCAATTTCATTTAATGATTCACCATCGCTTTCCAGTGAATCGGCAAAATGGCGTAATGCATAACTGCATTCTTTCAGGTTGATCAAACTCGACTCAATCATTTCAGCATTATCTGAAAGTCTTTCATCCATCTGCGTTAAGTGGTTTAACTTACTTTGTAATCCTGATAACTGACTGTGAATGCATTGATCATCTTCGTAGATTTCACTGGCTAATGCATAACAGCCTTTGATCAGTTCATCGGCATTCGAAAGGGTTTTGAATTGTTGTTCAAGTTCTGCTGATTCTCCAGCTTTTAAATCAAGTTGTGACAGTTCGTTATTCTGGAACGTTAGCAGATCCAGTTTTGATGCACGGTCCTGTTCGCTTTTTGAAAGCTCCTGAAAAGTTTTTAATGCGGTATGCCAGTCGTTGTAGGTTTTTGCAACACTTGCCACCAATTGGTCATGTCCGGCATATTGATCGAGACTGGTTAGCTGGTAAGAGGATTTAAGCAGTCTCTGGTGTGCATGTTGTCCGTGAATTTCGACCAGAAGATTGCCAAGTGTCTGAAGTGTTTTAAGCGTTACCGGCGAGCCGTTTATAAAAGCCTTGTTTTTATTATCAGTTGTGATGATTCGACGAACGATACAGTCATCATCATTGTCATCATAATCATTGGCATCATCAAGCGCCTGTTCGGCAAGCCAGGTTTTGGCTTCCTTGATGCCGCCGATATGAAATATTGCAGAAACCTCAGCCCGTTTTTCCCCGGCACGAATCATGTTCCTGTCGGCTTTAACACCCAGGGCCAGACTGAGTGCATCAATTAGAATGGATTTTCCGGCACCGGTTTCACCGGTCAGGGCGGTAAGTCCCTGGTCAAGCTCAAGTGACAGCGTTTCAACGACAGCAAGATTTTTGATTGAAATGGAGCTCAGCATTAAAGGTTACTGAAATTATGAATGTTATGGGTTTGATATTATCAAAGGTTTGAAGTCAATGAACAGTACTTTGGTGAGAAGTATTATGGTGAATAGCACTTAGGTGAGTAGCGGATTAGCTGTGGTGAGAACCCCAGCCAAGTTTCTTGCGTAATATATGAAAATGATCATGCTCGGGAGGATGAATCAGCCGCACTTTTTTCTGGTGCTTTTCAATGAAAAACCGGTCGGTACCCTGGTTTAATGCCCGGGTTTCCTGGCCATCACAACTGATGCGCAGTTCATCAGTTGGTGTGTGGCCGCATACCCTGATTTCTATTGATGAATCAGCAGGAACAACGATAGGCCGGTTGCTTAAAGTGTGAGGGCAGATTGGCACAAGGGAAATCGCATCAAGCCCGGGGTAGACTAGTGGGCCACCTCCGGATAGTGCATAAGCGGTTGAGCCTGTGGGTGTGGCGATAATCAGGCCATCAGAACGCTGACGGTCAACAAACTGCCCATTAATAAAAGTCTCAAACTCAATCAGCCTGGCAGTATTCCATTTATGGATAACAACATCGTTAAAAGCGATGCTGGGTGACTCGCTGTTTTGTAAATTCAGTTCAAGCAGCAGCCTGTCATCAACTTCATACTGACCTTCAAGCACCTTATCAAGCGAGTCGCGCATGGCTTCAGGCGATATATCCACCAGGAAACCGAGTCGGCCAAGGTTAATGCCAAGCAGCGGGGTGTCGAAATTAACGGCAATTCTTGCTGTGCCAAGAAGCGTGCCGTCACCTCCAACAACAATGATCAAGTCACTTTTTTCACACAAGGTAGCCAGGTCATAAGCTTCAAGCGCTGTGTTTGCGAGCCCTGAGATTGCCAATTGGGCATGGGTTTTGGATTCCATCGCCAGGTTGATTTGTTTACCGGCGAGATAATCAACCAGGCTGGAAATTGTCTGCAACGCTTTGGATTCGGTTTTACCGACAATGCCTATTTGCTTGAAATTCATAAAGGTTCACACATATTGTTATTGGTATGTCCTGTTTATGGCCTGACAGTGGATGCTTTAATGGTCAACATAGCATTCTGTCTGCTATTTGTCATTTAAGCTTGACGCCGCTATAAGTCATTTTCATAATGACTTTTTAGCACTCATGATGATCGAGTGCTATTTGTGAAAAATCAACGGATTTTGCGAGAAAGTGACAACAAAAAATTCTTCTCAACTTACTGTGAATGAAAGGGCCCAGCACTTTTTAAAAGTGTTGATTGAGCGCTATATCCGGGACGGTCAGCCTGTTGGTTCCAGAACGCTGGCAAAAGATGCCGGTATTGATCTAAGCCCGGCAACCATCAGGAATGTGATGTCTGACCTGGAAGAGCTTGGCCTGGTTAATTCTCCGCATACATCTGCCGGCAGGGTGCCGACAAGCTCGGGCTACCGCATTTTTGTTGATTCGCTTTTGACAATTCAGCCGTTACAGCAGGTTGAAATTGGCCAGCTGGAACAGCAGTTTGCTACCCGGGCTGACCCAAGGAACCTGGTTGAATCAGCTTCCAACCTATTATCCAGCATGACCCACATGGCGGGCGTGGTTCTCATTCCAAGACCGAAGCAGGTGGTTTATCGTCAAATCGAATTTTTACCGCTTTCCGGTAACCGGGTACTGACCATTCTGGTGACAAGCGATGGTGAAGTGCACAACAAAATCATCGAAACCCAGTCCGCTTATTCCCAGTCACAGTTGGTTCAGGCCGCCAACTTTCTGAATGAAACCTATTCTGGAAAACCGCTTGAAACCATTCGCGGCCTTTTGGTTGAAGAAATGGAAAAAACCAAGCAGCAGATGAATGAGCTGATGAGCGATGCCCTGACTATTGCCAACAACGTCTTTGAAATCGATAAAAATGAAGGTGACTATGTTCTGGCTGGACAGACCAACCTGATGGATTTCGACGAGCTGAGCAACCTGGATAATATCCGCAACCTGTTTGATACCTTTGCCGAAAAAAGTCAGATCCTGCATTTGCTTGACCGTGCCATGGCTGCCGACGGTGTGCAGATTTTCATTGGCGAGGAATCGGGATACGAATCTTTTGATAATTGCAGTATTGTCACCTCATCCTACGAAATTGATAACGAAGTTGCCGGTGTGCTTGGAGTGATAGGTCCAACCCGCATGGCTTACGATCGCGTTATTCCTATTGTTGATATCACAGCAAAATTATTGGGATCGGCCTTGAAACATCAATAATTGCCCCCATATACCCACAAAATCAAAAATTTATTTTTATTTCTTTTTTAATAAATTAATTATTTATCAATCATTTATAAAACATACTTGAGGTTTTAATGGAACAGGAAAAAGATACCCCTGAAACCGAAGAATACTCGGTTGAGGATCTGGAGGTTCAGTCTGCTGGCGAACAAGCGGAACAGTCATCCCCAGTAGATAGTGGAGAAAATAGTGGTGGTGCGGATCTTGATGAGAGTTCACCCGAAAAACTTCAGCTTATGCTGGAGGATGCCCGCTCCAAGGCTGATGAGCATTGGGAACAGGTCATTCGTGCCCGCGCCGAGCTTGAGAATCTCAAAAAACGTCATTCACGCGAACTCGAAAATGCACACAAATATGCTATCGACAAGTTTGTTACCGAGATTCTGCCGGTAAAAGACAGTCTTGAACTGGGCCTGAATGCAGCCAGCGACGAAGGCGCAGACCTTGCCAAGCTGGTCGAGGGTACCGAGTTAACCCTGAAACTGCTTGGTGATGTGATGGGTAAATTTGGTATCGAAGAGATCAACCCGGTGGGCGAACCGTTTAATCCCGAGTTTCACCAGGCAATGGCCATGCAACCAAGTGATGATGCAGAACCTAATACCGTTTTAACCGTGGTGCAGAAGGGATATACCTTAAATGACAGACTGGTTAGGCCGGCAATGGTGATGGTCTCTCAATCAACTTAATTTAATTTACTTGAAAAACATGGGTATTACCCCACATAAGTGAACAGTTACAGATTTTTTATTTGGAGAACAAAAAATGGGCAAAATTATTGGTATTGATTTGGGAACGACCAACTCCTGTGTCGCGGTCATGGAAGGTGATAAAAGCCGCGTGATCGAAAACAGCGAGGGTGATCGCACCACGCCGTCAATTATTGCGTACACCAACGATGGTGAAATCCTGGTAGGTCAGAGCGCCAAGCGCCAGGCTGTTACCAACCCGACCAATACACTGTTTGCTATCAAGCGTCTGATCGGTCGTCGTTTTGAAGATGACGTAGTTAAACGTGACATGGACATGGTGCCATACAAAATTGTCAAAGCTGACAATGGCGATGCCTGGGTTGAAGCCGGTGGCAAGAAAATGGCTCCACCTGAAATTTCAGCCAAAGTCCTGCAGAAAATGAAGAAAACCGCTGAAGACTATCTTGGCGAAACAGTGACAGAAGCCGTTATCACGGTTCCTGCTTATTTTAATGACTCGCAGCGCCAGGCAACCAAGGATGCCGGTAAGATTGCCGGTCTGGATGTTAAACGTATTATCAACGAGCCAACTGCTGCGGCACTGGCTTATGGAATGGATAAAGCCAAAGGCGACCACACCGTAGCAGTCTATGACCTGGGTGGCGGTACTTTTGATATCTCCATTATCGAAATTGCTGAAATCGACGGCGAGCACCAGTTTGAAGTGTTATCCACTAACGGTGATACCTTCCTCGGTGGTGAAGATTTCGATATGCGCATCATTGACCACCTGGTTGAAAGCTTCAAGAAAGACCAGGGTGTAGATCTGAAGAATGATCCACTGGCACTGCAGCGTCTGAAAGAAGCTGCTGAAAAAGCCAAGATTGAGCTTTCCTCCAGCCAGCAGACGGATATCAACCTGCCATACATCACGGCTGATGCATCCGGTCCTAAGCACCTTAACCTGAAGATGACTCGTACTGATCTTGAGAAACTGGTTGAAGAACTGGTACAGCGCACCCTTGAGCCTTGTAAAGTGGCCTTGAGTGATGCAGGTATGTCAGCATCTGAGATCAGTGATGTGATCCTGGTTGGTGGCCAGACCCGTATGCCTAAAGTGCAGGAAGTGGTTGAAAACTTCTTCGGTAAGGCACCTCGCAAAGATGTTAACCCGGACGAAGCGGTTGCCATGGGTGCCGCGGTTCAGGGTGGTGTACTCGGTGGTGACGTGAAAGACGTACTGCTGCTTGATGTAACTCCACTATCACTTGGTATCGAAACCATGGGTGGCGTTATGACCAAGCTGATTGATAAAAACACTACGATTCCTACCAAGGCTAACCAGGTATTCTCAACAGCTGATGACAACCAGACTGCGGTAACAGTACATGTGTTGCAGGGTGAACGTGAACAGGCGGGAGCGAACAAGTCCCTGGGTCGTTTCGACCTGACAGATATTCCACCGGCACCTCGTGGCGTACCTCAGATTGAGGTTAACTTCGACATTGATGCCAACGGTATTCTGAATGTATCGGCTAAAGACAAGGCAACCGGAAAAGAGCAGTCAATTGTCATTAAAGCCTCTTCCGGTCTGAACGATGATGAAGTCGAACGCATGATCAAAGATGCCGAGTCTCATGCAGAGGAAGACAAGAAGTTCCAGGAACTGGTTACTGCCAAAAACACCGCAGACAGCCTGATTCATGCGACCAAGAAATCCATGGAAGAAATGGGCGACCAGTTGGAAGCCGGTGAGAAAGAGTCTATCGAAAAAGCCATTGCTGACCTTGAAGAAGCGGTTAAAGGTAACAGCAAGGATGACATCGAAGCTAAAACCAAGGCTTTAACTGACGCTTCTGGTAAAATGGCAGAACGTATGTATGCACAGCAGGGTGCCGGTGCTGCTGAAGGAACAGTTGATCCTTCACAAGCTGGTGGTGATGCCGGTGCATCATCTGGTGATGCTTCAGGTTCAGCTGATGATGTTGTCGATGCGGAATTTGAAGAAGTGAAAGAAGACAAGTAATTAGCAACTGTCACTCCCGTGAAAGCGGGAATCCTTGCTAGGGGTCGTTGTCATTTTTGGCTTCGACCCCAAGTTATTTAAACAAAGGTACTAATGGTTTCACCAGAAACCTTTTCTCAAAGACGCGTAAATTCATCCCTGAAGCTTTCAGCAGCTTCCCTGCTGCTGAAACTTTGAGAAAAGGCATTCTGGCAAAACCTCCCTCTGTTGAGAGAAACTAAAATTTGGACAGATGACTGTCAGAATTACTATTCAGAAGTGTCTGTAGCATGGACGCTACAGCCAAGCCTATATGGACATATCTACGGCGTCTTCTGAATAGTAAACTGACGGGCATCTTTAAAGTTTGAGATAACAGATGTCAAAACGTGATTACTACGAAGTACTTGGTGTAAACAAAAATGTCAGCTCAGCAGACCTGAAAAAGGCTTATCGACGCCTGGCAATGAAATACCATCCGGACAGAAATACCGGAGACCAGGCAAACGATGCAGAAGCCAAATTCAAGGAAGCCAAGGAAGCCTACGAGGTTTTAAACGACGACCAGAAACGTGCTGCCTACGATCAGTTCGGTCACGCAGGAGTCGATGCATCAATGGGAGGAGGCCCTGGTGGTTTCCGACCCGGTGATGGCAGTTTCAGTGATATTTTTGGTGATGTATTCAGTGATATCTTCGGCGGTCGTGGCGGAGGCGGTGGTTCCAGGGTAAATCGTGGATCTGACCTTCGTTATAACCTGGAAATGTCACTTGAAGATGCGGTTAACGGCAAGGATGTCAAAATCCGTGTCCCAACATTCGTAACCTGCAATACCTGTAACGGCAGTGGTGCCAAGAAAGGCAGCTCTCCGCAAACCTGTGGCACCTGTCATGGTCAGGGGCAGGTAAGAATGCAGCAGGGATTCTTCTCAGTTCAGCAAACCTGCCCAACCTGTCATGGCAAAGGTACGGTAATCAAAGACCCATGCGGCACCTGTCACGGTCAGGGCAGGGTGCAGGAACATAAAACACTCTCCGTAAAAATCCCGGCCGGTGTTGATACCGGAGACCGTATCCGGTTGGCCGGTGAAGGCGAAGCGGGCGAAAATGGTGGACCACCGGGCGATCTCTACGTCCAGGTCAATGTCAAGCAGCATGAAATCTTTACCCGCGAAGGTGAACACCTTTTCTGTGAAGTGCCGATTCCATTTACTGTTGCTGCCCTCGGTGGCGAGATGCAGGTACCTACACTGGGCGGTAAAGTGATGCTGAAAATTCCGGAAGGCACGCAGACCGGCAAAATGTTCAGAATGCGGGGCAAGGGTGTAAAACCCATTCGTGGTTCTACACCAGGTGACCTGTTATGCCGTGTGATTGTTGAAACTCCGGTTAGTCTGACTGAGAAACAGAAAGATATCCTGCGCGAGTTCGAAGAAGCAGTTGGAGGCCACCATAGCAAGCACAGTCCGAATTCATCCGGCTGGAAAGATGGTGTTAAAAAGTTTTTTGAAGGAATGGGCTTTTAAACTATGACAAGAATAGCCATTGTTGGTGCTGCCGGCCGCATGGGCAGAACTCTGATTCAGGCGGTTGATGCAACTGAAGGTGTTGAATTAAGTGCTGCAACTGAACATCCCGATTCCAGCCTGATTGGCGCTGATGCCGGTGAGCTAGCCGGAGTTGGGAAAAAATCCGTCATTATTCAAAGTGAGCTGTCAGACTGTGTCGATGATTTTGATGTTTTAATCGATTTCACCGGCCCTGAGGCAACCATGAATCATCTTGATACCTGCCTGGCAGCAGGTAAGAAAATGATCATCGGTACCACCGGTCTTTCAGATGAACAAAAAGCAAAACTCAAGGCTGCGTCTGAAAAAATTGCGATAGTTTTTGCTCCTAATATGAGCGTTGGCGTAAACCTCTGCCTTAAGCTTCTGGAAACAGCAGCCCGTGTTATGGGTGAGCAGTCTGATATTGAAATCATTGAATCGCATCACCGCCATAAAGTCGATGCGCCATCCGGCACTGCGTTAAGAATGGGTGAGGTTGTTGCCGATACCCTTGGACGCGATCTGAAGAAAGTCGCTGTTTATGGCAGGGAAGGCCACACTGGTGCACGTGACCCTGAAACCATCGGTTTTGAAACGATACGTGCCGGAGATGTGGTTGGTGAGCATACTGTGTGGTTTGCAATGGATGGTGAGCGGGTGGAAATCACGCACAAAGCTTCCAGCCGTCTGACATTTGCCAACGGGGCTGTGCGGGCTGCAGGATGGTTGTCTGACAAATCGCATGGAATTTATGACATGCAGGATGTGTTAGATTTAACTACCGATCAAGTTTAACTTGAGTCCCAGTAAATGATTTCAGGGGCGCGTGAATACATCCATGTAAGCTCTACAAAAACATCCCTGTTTTTGTAAGCCCTGAAATCATTCACTTGTGACTCAATTTAATTTACCTCGGTGTCTATGAAAAAGTTTTCAGTATATTTTTTCAGGAGTGTCTGAGGCATGGATGCCGAAGCAAACCCCACGGATGGGTTTATGTGTCTCCTGAAAAAATCATCTGAAAGCTTTTAAAAGAATACCGATGACAAAATTACCGGGAAGAGAGAAGAATGAGTACTGATCAAGAAAAAGAAAGAGACCTGCTGGTCGTAATGCGCAAAGTCTTGGCAAATATTGTTAAAGACACGACACCAGCCCACAAAGACCTGAAGCATCCTTTATCGGATAACACGATTCAGGATATCCGCACTTGCCTGGGTCTGATTTCCAACCGTGAACGTGAACTGGCCGACATTGCCGGGATTGCCCAGGAAAAGCCATACTACGTTGATGAAAAACAGTCTGCTGAAGTGGTCTCTATCACGAAAATCACCAAAACAGTCAAAAAGAGCGATTAGAAACAAGCTGCGTTAAGGTAAAACCTTCTTGAAGGGTTTTACCATAACGGATTCATAAACACCGGCTTCAATATAAGGGTCAGCATCGGCCCATTGTCTCGCCGCTTCCAGGGAATCAAACTCAGCAATAATAATGCTGCCGGTAAATCCATTCGGGCCGGGATCTTCGTTATCAATGGCAGGATTTGGACCGGCGACAAGTAAGCGTCCTTCATTCAATAACTGCTTTAATCTCTCCACGTGAGCCGGACGAACGGACAGACGTTTTTCCAGGCTTTCATCAACGTCAATACCTACTATGCTGTAGTACATCAATCAGGTTTCCTCTTTTTCAATTTCAGTCACATGTCGTGCGATATAAAAACCCTGCAGAATAATAAAAACAAAGGTGATGCCCAGCATGCCGAACAGCTTGAAATCCACCCAGGTATCTTCTGAATAGTTAAATGCTACGTAAAGGTTCAAAAGACCAATACCGATAAAAAAACCGATCCAGATATAGTTTAAGCGTAACCATATTGCCTGGGGTAAGCTGACAGCCTGATCCATCATGCGCTGAAGAAGTGTTTTCTTGCCAATAAACTGGCTTCCCAGAAAAGCTGCAGCGAACAGCCAGTTAACCACGGTGGGTTTCCACTTGATAAAGTCAGGGTCTCTGAAGGCCAGGGTTAATCCACCAAAGAAAATCAGTAACCAGAGAGTCACCCACTGCATTTTTTCGACTTTTTTATAACGAACCTGGAAATAAGTTACCTGAGCTGCAGATGCAATGATTGCCACTGCCGTGGCGACATAAATGCCTTCAAGTTTATAGGCAATAAAAAACAGCAATATCGGGAAAAAATCAGATAAGAATTTCATTGTAATATTTAGTGAAGAGTATGAGAGGTGCAGTGCATCAGAAAGTATTGCTGCATCAGTTCCTTTACTGGCTCCGGATATTGAGCCAGGTGCATTTGTTCAACGCTTTCTTCAAAAAAGCTTTCAGCTTCTTCAGGTAATTGTTCAGTCAGTAAATCGAAGGCGTTTTTCATTAGCTCCAGGTCATGGCTTCTCGCTGCCAACAGGGCACGGTTGACAACCAGAACCCGCCATGGACGCATCGGATCTGTGTTTTCCGAGTCCTGAATAATGACAGGATTCAGGCATTCGATGATTTCAGTGGTGTAGCTGAAAAGTTGTTTCAGCATTTGAGGGTCATTGATCTTTTCAAGCTTGCGCGAAAGTGCGTTAACAACAGGCGTGATATTTTTTAATTCAACATTGTTTCTTGCCAGCCAGATTGAAAATGGAAAGGCCAGGTCTTCGATACTGTTGGCAATTTCGCTCATACCCAGGTCTTCGGCGAATGCGGTCATCTCTTCAAGAAGGGTTAAACCATATTCACCAAGTTCATTGATTTCATCGTTACTGAGACGTTCGTTGTTCTGTGGAGATGGATCCTGGCTGTTGTTTTCCAGCAGGGAGAACAACTGAATCAGTGCCTTGAGTACCAGGTCTGGAGAGGGTTCATCATTGCCTTCCCAAACCTCGCATACGGGCTGAGATAATTCGTGAAGTGCCTCGCTGATAGGCAGTAAACTGATGGTGTCAAATTTCATGATTTGATTGTAACAGCCCGTATATTTTTTTGGAGTCTATTTTGGGATTTTAATATAAGCGGGTGGTAGAATAGCGTGATGTTATCTTACGACCTTCATTCTCATTCAACCGCTTCCGATGGCACCCTGACACCAGCTGAACTGGTGACTCGTGCAAACGATGCCGGTGTCGACGTGTTGGCATTAACTGACCATGACAGTACGGCAGGGTTACAGGAAGCCCGGGCAGAAGCTGACAAACTTGGACTAAACCTGGTCAATGGATGTGAAATTTCGGTCACCTGGTCTGGTACCACTTTACATATATTGGGTTTAAACATCTCCCCGGAATGTGAAGAACTGCAAGACGGCCTGAAAGACATAAGAAAATACCGTGACTGGCGTGCCGAGGAAATTGCCCGCAAACTTGATAAAGCCGGTATCGGAGGTTCTTACGAGGGCGCTTCGGCCCTGGCCAAAGGTAAGTTGATCAGTCGCACGCATTTTGCTCATTTTCTGGTCAAAAATGGTTATGCCACTGATGTTCGAAGCGTGTTTAAAAAATACCTGGTGAAAAACAAGCCTGGGTTTGTGCAGGGTAGGTGGGCCAGTCTTGAAGATGTAATGGCCTGGATAAAAGCTGCCAATGGTCAGGCCGTGATCGCTCATCCAGCCAGGTACAAGCTTACCCGGTCAAAACTGATCCGCCTGCTTAAAGAGTTCACCGAACTTGGCGGTGCCGGCATTGAAGTGGTGTCAGGCAGTCATAACCGGGATGAATGTTTTACCATGGGAAAACTGGCCAGTGACCTTGGGCTACTGGCTTCTGCTGGTTCTGATTTTCATGGCCCTGAAAACCCGTGGATTGAGCTGGGAAAATTGCCGGCGCTACCAAATGGCTGTAAGCCCATATGGCATGACTGGGTAAATTAGGTTTTATAAAAGCAATGGCGCAGTTCTTTCAAATTCATCCCGAAAATCCCCAGGCGAGGCTGATCAGGCAGGCGGCGGATATTGTCCACCAGGGCGGTATTATTGTTTACCCAACTGATACCAGTTACGC
>CALAZS010000164.1 GCA_937926265.1 uncultured Gammaproteobacteria bacterium | reverse complement strand
CCTGCTTTAAATCCGCGACTTAAAACAAGCCGGTTACGTTACAGAATAAGAAAAGTTACTTAATTAAAACTCTTCCCACTCGTCACCTTCATCCGCTGGCGATGATTTGGCCACTGGCTCAATATCTGCAGATTTCGCTACCGGTCTGGGAGCAGCAGGAGCCGGTTTAGAAACTGGTTTATGGGCTGGTTTGGAAGCAGCTCTCGGTGCAGAGGCCGTTTTGACCGGTGCACTACTAAACGATCCCGATGTATTGAAAAACGCCATCGCAGTTTGCATGTCATTGGCACTGTCACTCATCGAAGCACTCGCCGCCGAGGTTTCTTCTGCCAGGGCCGCATTCTGCTGCGTCATTTCATCAAGGCTGGTTACCGCCTGGTTAACCTGTTCAATACCCGCAGTTTGCTCGGCACTGGCAGCGGCTATCTCAGCAATGATGTCGCCAACCTTTTTGACGCCATCAACAATCTCGTTTAGTGACTCTCCGGTCTGATTTACCAGCTCAGAACCACTGTTGACTTTATCAACTGAATCCTTGATCAGTTCCTTGATTTCCTTCGCCGCTTCAGCCGATCGTGATGCCAGGTTACGTACCTCGGTAGCCACCACCGCAAAGCCCCTGCCCTGCTCACCGGCTCGTGCTGCTTCAACCGATGCGTTTAACGCCAGCAGGTTGGTCTGGAAGGCAATCTCGTCAATCACACCGATGATTTCAGCAATCTTGTTGGATGACTCGCTGATCTGTTGCATCGCAGAGACCGCCTGGTTAACAACCTCTCCACCTTTTTCCGCCGCTGTTCTGGCCGTATTGGCCACCTGGTTGGCCTGCTGGGCATTGTCACTGTTATTCTTAACGGTACTGGTGAGCTCTTCCATGCTGGCAGCCGTTTCTTCCAGGTTGGAAGCCTGCTGTTCGGTACGGCCACTTAGGTTATTGTTACCATCGAGAATTTCCTGAGCTGCGGTATTGACCTCACCCGAAATAGTGCGCAGGCGCTCAACCGTTTCTTCAACGTTATCGATAGTCTTGTTGATGTTGTCTTTGACCTCACCGAAGGTACCAGCGTATTGCTTATCGATTTTATGGGTTAAGTCGCCATTGGCCATCTGCCCCATGACATCACCAATATCATTAAAGACACTGGTCAGTTCATCAAGTAATGAGTTAAAGCCCGTCGACAGCTGCATGAAGAAGCCCTGCTTGCCGCTGGTATCCAGACGACGTGTCAGATCACCTGAACTGGCCGCTTCAACCAGTGAATCAATCTCTTTCTCTATCGCCACTTCCTGGGTACGGTCTGTCCACTCAACCGCAGTACCTAAACGGTTACCTTCACCATCAATCACCGGGTTGGCGATAATACGCATGGTACGGCCACCCACTTCAATTTCAGATTGATACATTGAAGAAAGGTTTTCCAGCAGCCGCGCCTGGTGGCTTGGGTTTTTATGGAAGCCATCAATATTGGTGCCGATGAGAGACTTGGCATCAAAATTTGGCAAGTCCCTGCGGATGTCGGCCTCGGCCTCACTGAAGAGTTTGCAGGCATTTTTGTTAATGTAAATAATTTCCCGGTCAGGGTTGGCCAGCATGACGTTGCTGGATACGTTATCCAATGCCACCTTAATACGTTGGTTTTCTGCAGCGACCTTGCGCTCTTCTTCCAGACGCAGTCTTTCCTGTTCCTGCTCTGCCAGCATTTCAGTCTGGTCAATCCACTGCGTTACCCGACCAACGTACTCATTGTTTTCATCATAAATAGGACTGGCTACCAGGTGCATATTGCGCTCGGCCAGAACACCATCAAATTCTTTCTCAGCATCCAGCTTTTGCATGTAAGCTGTTTTCAAATCTCCCTCTTCGAAATAACTCGACAGTTTGTTCCCGATCAGCTCATCAACACGAAAATCAGGAAAAACTTTTTGCCAGGCAGTTTCCATAAATTTAAATTGTGACTCTGCCGATTTATTCATATAGATAAGTTCATTATTGCTATCGGATACGGTCGTAGGCGTGCTGTTATTATCCAGGGCCAGTTTTATTCGCATGGCAGCTGTGCCTTTTTCACGAGAGTCTGCCAGGTCAAAACCTAAACGAGTTCCCATGATACGAACGGCATCAATGGACTCACCAATTTCGTCCTTGTTGACTTTGATATCGTCAAAATTAAAGTCACCTTCAGCTACGTTTCGAACACTAACCAAAAGCTTTTTAAGAGGCCTAACAATGTTAGTAACATTGGTATAAGTTAACCATGCAACAAACATTAGAACTAATGCAACGATAGCTAATTCTATATTTCTCTTTGTTTCTATCTTTGCCACTCTCAGAGCTAAAAGATCATCCAGATTACTTAAGGCAGAATCGTATAGCGAATACCCAGATGAAATGGATTCAACGCCTTCATCAAAAAAACCTTCTGCATTTAGAACAGATAAATTGTTTCTGTTATCAATTAATTTTCTTGCTGTAGCCTTAAATTTTAAAGAAGCACTTTTGAAATCATCTAATTCATTTTGCATCTTTTCAGGCAACGAATCGTTATTTCCAAACGATGTCTCGACAGACTTGACTGCATTGAGGGCATACTCCTCGATACGATTTAATAAAATGGTCATTTCCAACCACTCGTCATCGGTCATGACACCTCTGCCAATCATACCTGTACCCTTACCACGAAGAACACTCATTCTCTCAAGTGCAACTGGTAATCTAATCACTGTGGTATCCATCAAATAATAGGTATCAAGGTCAGGGTCCAGAATCAGGTTAGAGTAATCACCCACGCGAAGAATTAATGCCTGTAAATTTTCTAAAATCTGGCTATGCCTGGAAAAACTTTCATTTGCACTCAAACCATCAACATCAGACAAAAGTTTACGCCAGGAACGTTTCAAGTCAGCCCATTCCTTGGTTACCTTTAATGACTCCCCGAGACGAATATGAACTTTTTCAACTTTTGCAATCTCTTCTTCAATTTTGTTTCGGTCTATATCCACTTTAGCTTGAACATTAACGCCATTTTTTAAAGCATTGATCAAACCTCGGTGCTCTGACATATGCTCAAGCAATAGCCTTAGCGGCTCAATGTAATCAACGCCATCTCTTTCCTTGGCAGAAAATTCAATTTGATCGGAGTAGTTAGCTGTAATAATCCATGCCATCACTAAGATCGGTAAAATCATGGAAATCACAATCGATAAAAATTTATTGGTGACACTGAAATTTCTAAAAATATTCAGCTTGCTAGTGAAGGAAACGTTATGTAACGAGGCTTTACCCCGAGAGATCTGCTGGTACAAATCTTCAGTTTCACGTATTTCATGAGAGGTTGGTTTGGTTCTGACCGACATATACTCAATAACTTTACCGTTTTGAGTGATTGGCGTGACATTCGCTTTGACCCAGTAGTGGTCACCATTTTTCGCCCTGTTTTTTACCAAACCAGTCCAAGGACGGCCAGAGGCCACGGAATCCCATAAATCCTGGAAAGCTTCTGGTGGCATATCAGGATGTCTGACAACATTATGACTAGAACCAATTAGCTCATCTTCTCTGAAACCGCTTATCTTGACGAAATCGCTGTTACAGTAAGTGATCATTCCTTTTAAATTAGTTTTGGTAACTAAAATGGTTCCATCTGGAAAAGGAATTTCATTTTGCGTAACCGGTTCGTTAATTTTCATGGAGCAACCCCATCAGATGTATTCTTAAGGTAAAGTTTTATTGAAATAGAGTAGAGATTAATTTATTTCTATTTCTAACGACTAGAAATAGGAAAACTTTAGATTACTTTTGAAAAACACTGGATTATCTCCACAGTGTTAATGTGTTTTTAAACGACTTACCCAGTCCCCCCTCTGCTAAAACAGGGATACCAAGAGGTTTCTATTAAAACTCTTCCCACTCGTCGCCTTCATCTGCTGGCGATGATTTGGCCACTGGTTCAATATCCGCCGTTTTAGCCACTGGCTTGGGTGTTGGTCTTGTTGTTGGTCTTGCCGGTCTAGCGACAGGCGCTGCTCTGGGTGCAGAAGCCGTTTTCACCGGTGCACTACTAAACGATCCCGATGTATTGAAAAACGCCATCGCAGTTTGCATGTCATTGGCACTGTCACTCATCGAAGCACTCGCCGCCGAGGTTTCTTCTGCCAGGGCCGCATTCTGCTGCGTCATTTCATCAAGGCTGGTTACCGCCTGGTTAACCTGTTCAATACCCGCAGTTTGCTCGGCACTGGCAGCGGCTATCTCAGCAATGATGTCGCCAACCTTTTTGACGCCATCAACAATCTCGTTTAGTGACTCTCCGGTCTGATTTACCAGCTCAGAACCACTGTTGACTTTATCAACTGAATCCTTGATCAGTTCCTTGATTTCCTTCGCCGCTTCAGCCGATCGTGATGCCAGGTTACGTACCTCGGTAGCCACCACCGCAAAGCCCCTGCCCTGCTCACCGGCTCGTGCTGCTTCAACCGATGCGTTTAACGCCAGCAGGTTGGTCTGGAAGGCAATCTCGTCAATCACACCGATGATTTCAGCAATCTTGTTGGATGACTCGCTGATCTGTTGCATCGCAGAGACCGCCTGGTTAACAACCTCTCCACCTTTTTCCGCCGCTGTTCTGGCCGTATTGGCCACCTGGTTGGCCTGCTGGGCATTGTCACTGTTATTCTTAACGGTACTGGTGAGCTCTTCCATGCTGGCAGCCGTTTCTTCCAGGTTGGAAGCCTGCTGTTCGGTACGGCCACTTAGGTTATTGTTACCATCGAGAATTTCCTGAGCTGCGGTATTGACCTCACCCGAAATAGTGCGCAGGCGCTCAACCGTTTCTTCAACGTTATCGATAGTCTTGTTGATGTTGTCTTTGACCTCACCGAAGGTACCAGCGTATTGCTTATCGATTTTATGGGTTAAGTCGCCATTGGCCATCTGCCCCATGACATCACCAATATCATTAAAGACACTGGTCAGTTCATCAAGTAATGAGTTAAAGCCCGTCGACAGCTGCATGAAGAAGCCCTGCTTGCCGCTGGTATCCAGACGACGTGTCAGATCACCTGAACTGGCCGCTTCAACCAGTGAATCAATCTCTTTCTCTATCGCCACTTCCTGGGTACGGTCTGTCCACTCAACCGCAGTACCTAAACGGTTACCTTCACCATCAATCACCGGGTTGGCGATAATACGCATGGTACGGCCACCCACTTCAATTTCAGATTGATACATTGAAGAAAGGTTTTCCAGCAGCCGCGCCTGGTGGCTTGGGTTTTTATGGAAGCCATCAATATTGGTGCCGATGAGAGACTTGGCATCAAAATTTGGCAAGTCCCTGCGGATGTCGGCCTCGGCCTCACTGAAGAGTTTGCAGGCATTTTTGTTAATGTAAATAATTTCCCGGTCAGGGTTGGCCAGCATGACGTTGCTGGATACGTTATCCAATGCCACCTTAATACGTTGGTTTTCTGCAGCGACCTTGCGCTCTTCTTCCAGACGCAGTCTTTCCTGTTCCTGCTCTGCCAGCATTTCAGTCTGGTCAATCCACTGCGTTACCCGACCAACGTACTCATTGTTTTCATCATAAATAGGACTGGCTACCAGGTGCATATTGCGCTCGGCCAGAACACCATCAAATTCTTTCTCAGCATCCAGCTTTTGCATGTAAGCTGTTTTCAAATCGCCCTCGTCAAAGAAGGTCGATAGCCTGTTACCAAGCAACTGGTCAACATGAAAATCAGGAAATATCTTTTGCCAGGCTGGTTGCATAAACTCAAACTGAGCTTTGGCGGCATCATTCATGTAAATCAAAATATTATTGCTATCAGAAACAGTAGTAGGTGTACTATTGTTATCGAGCGCAAGCTTGATACGTAATGTTTCCGTTGCTTTTTCCTGGGTATCAGAAATATTAAAGCCTGTGCGTATCTGCATGGATTTACTGGCATCGATGATTGAACCAATCTCATCTTTGGCACCAACCCCTGGATCATAGGTGAAATCACCTTCAGACATAGCTGACATCAGTGATTGAAGCTTCCTCAAAGGAGAAACGATATTGCGGACAGTAATGAATGCAATGACAAAACCTAAAACAACAAACAAAGCAACGATGAATAAATTTTTATACATGTTTGCTTCAAAACCATCGATGCGAATTTCGAGAAGGTTGGTAAGTTCTGGTCCAACCTGGTCATAAACTTTAAAACCAGCTCTTATTGCTGATGTTGATTCGGCAACAACGACCTCTATTTCAAACTCATCCAAATCTTTGGATTGCAAAATGGCATCGGTCTGATCAAACATGGCTGTCGATTTAGCCATGAAATCATTTAATGTAGCCTCAAGTATCGGTTGCAGAGTTTCGTTATTCTGAAATGCCACTTCCATGCTACGCTTAACATTCTGTTGGCCTATTCGGGCTGTATTTAATTTTGCCACCAGGTCAAAACGTCGCTTGGAAGCAACCTTGCCCCGGTCGAGCACACCTTCAATGGTGGAACCCAGTGAGCTCATGTTTTCCATCAAATCAGGTAACCGCGTCACAATGATGTCCATGAGGTAATAACTATCGAGATCCGGATCAAGAATCAGGTTGGAAGAGTCTCCAACGTGGTAAATAAGATTCTGAACTTTAGCGATCAGGTCGTAATGGCTTTGAGATGCCGTGGCAGAATCCATATCCTCGTAACTGGATACAAGTTTTTCCCAGTCTGCCTTGATCTCGAGATACTTATCAGTCGATGACAGGGTTTCACCAAATTCTGCATCGACTTCGGACAAACGGTTTAATGCCTGCTCGACCTCTGCACGGTTGGTGGTCATTTTATCACCAATATCGCTACCGGTTTTTTCCGCATTGGTAAGAGCTCGATGAGTTCCTACAAGTTCCAGCAGTTCGCGAACTGGCTGATTGTATTCAACCCCTAGTGTTTCCTTATGGGCAAATTCGATACTGTTGCTTTCACTTACTATCAGCAAATATGTCAGCAAAATAATTGGCACCATAATGGCTCCAATCATGACGGTGAATTTGCCTTTCAGTGACAAGTCCGCAAAAAAAGACAGGGCATTCGATAAGGCTGTTTTTTTCAGAGTGGTCTTACCACGGTTAAGATCCTGGTAAAGCTGTTCGGCAGCCTGTATTTCGTGGCGTTCTGGCCGAGACCTTACTGACATAAATTCAACAATCTTACCGTTCTCTGTCACCGGGGTAACATTGGCTTTGACCCAGTAGTGGTCTCCAGTTTTTGCACGGTTTTTAACGATTCCTGTCCACGGCTTTCCAGCATTAACCGTGTCCCACAAATCCTGGAATGCTTCAGCTGGCATATCAGGATGCCTGACAATATTGTGATTGGAGCCAATCAGTTCATCATGTGAGAAGCCACTGATATCAACAAAGGCCTTATTGGCTGTTGTGATAATACCTTTCAGATTTGTCGTTGATACCAGGATTTTCCCTTCAGGAAACTGTATTTCATTCTGAGTAACTGGCTCGTTAATTTTCATAGAGTTAACCTTGTCAGATAGGCTATGAGTTTTTGTTTTTTATAAATCAGTAAGAAGGTACTGCACTTGTTTTATTTTTTAGCGACCCAGGGGTAAATTACTTTAGGCGATTTGTAAAAAATTATTGGATAATCACAGCTCTTTAATATCAATGTCATAAATGACTGTTCAAATTGCAGTATGCAACAAATTAACGACCTTAAACATTACTTCGTAATCACTTTCAGTTACTGGGCTTTTACGATCACCGACGGTGCTATCCGCATGCTGGTCGTGCTCTATTTTCACCAGCTTGGCTACAGCCCACTTGAGATCGCCCTGTTGTTCGTGTTCTACGAATTCTTTGGGATTGTAACCAACCTGGTTGGTGGCTGGATCGGCTCCCGAATAGGATTGAACAAGACCATGCATATCGGCATGGGCCTGCAGATCCTGGCATTGATGAGCCTGACGGTGCCCACTGAATGGCTCTCGGTAGCCTATGTCATGGCAGCCCAGGCAGCCTCCGGTATTGCCAAGGACTTGAACAAGATGAGTGCCAAGGCCAGCGTAAAGTTGATGTTGCCCAGCCAGGCTGATGCCTCTGAAAATGAACGTAAACTGTTTAAATGGGTTGCCATTCTCACAGGTTCAAAAAACACCCTGAAAGGTGCCGGCTATTTTATCGGTGGTTTTTTACTGGCTGTGGCCGAATTCCGGGGAGCGCTTTATATTCTCGCTGGCGGTCTGGCGATTGTGCTGGTGCTTTCGATTGTATTGTTGCCAATTGAAATTGGTAAAACCAAGGCAAAAACCAAGTTCACCCAGCTTTTTTCACGCAGCCGCGAAATCAACTGGCTTTCTGCTGCGCGTTTCTTTTTGTTCGGTTCCAGGGATGTCTGGTTCGTGGTGGCCCTGCCGGTGTTTTTATCGGCGACCCTGGGATGGACGCATACCCAGACCGGTTCTTTTCTGGCTCTCTGGATCATCGGGTATGGGTTCGTGCAAAGCTCGGCCCCGGCGCTACTGCGTAAAACCAGTGCCCATGGGAATACAGCGAGTGGCAATACGGCTATTATCTGGACATTTCTGCTGGCCTTGATTCCTGCCGGTATCGCTATTGCGCTAAATAGCTCTACGGGCAATCACCAAAACACGGAACTCGTGTTGATGGCCGGCCTGGCATTTTTCGGTATCGTTTTCGCGATCAATTCAGCCGTGCATTCTTACCTTATCTTAAGCTACTCGGATCATGACAAGGTGGCTGTGAATGTCGGCTTTTACTATATGGCCAATGCCGGTGGCCGCCTTACCGGTACCGTACTTTCCGGCTGGGCCTTTCAACAATTTGGCTTGACCGGTTGTCTTTGGATATCTGCCGCTTTTGTCCTCGCTGCCGGGTTATTTTCTCTTCCTCTTCGGAAAGCTTGAACTACAAGCCCTCAATACCCACTTGATGATATAGTGCGTCAGGAACAAATTTCCTCGACTCCGGTCAATACATTACAAAAATCAGGACAATTACAGGAGACAGAATGACAGACACTTCCGATCTGGCATCATTATTTGAACAGGCAAAAACAGCACTCGAAGAAAAGATTATCGGCCAGCAAAGCCTGGTCAATCGTTTGCTGATTGCCCTGCTCGCAGAAGGACATTTACTGGTTGAAGGCCCACCCGGCCTGGCAAAAACCCGCGCCATCAAGGAATTGTCGAAGTTGATTGAAGGTGATTTTCACCGACTGCAGTTTACACCAGACCTGTTACCCGGTGATTTAACCGGTACCGATGTTTACAACCCGCAGGAAGGCAGTTTTGTTTTTCAGCACGGTCCCATTTTTCATAACCTCGTGTTAGCCGATGAAATCAACCGCGCACCAGCCAAGGTGCAGTCAGCATTACTTGAAGCAATGGAAGAGAAGCAGGTTACGGTCGGTCAACAAACCTACAAACTGCCCTCACCTTTTCTGGTCATGGCGACGCAAAACCCGATTGAGCAGGAAGGTACCTATCCGTTACCGGAAGCCCAACTCGATCGCTTCCTGATGCATGTCACTATCAGCTATCCATCCAATGCAGATGAAACTGCGATCCTGGAACTGACCCGCAATGAAACACTGACATCAAGTGATTCCACTGATTCGGCGAAAAAACCATTCCGGCTTACCAAGAGCCAGATCAAACAGGCGCAAACAGCTGCCCTGTCTTTACACATGTCAGAATCTGTTCAGCAGTACCTGGTGCAACTGGTGCTGGCAACCCGTCACCCGGGCAACTATGGCAAGGACCTGGTGCACTGGATAAGTTTTGGTTCAAGTCCTCGTGGCACCATTGCCCTTGACCGCTGCGCCCGGGCCCATGCCTGGTTAAACCGCAGGGACTATGTTTCACCCGAGGATGTGCAGGCAGTGTTCGCCGATGTGTTACGGCACCGTGTACTTTTATCGTACGAAGCTGAAGCCGAGGGTTATACGCCTGATGATTTCCTTAACAACCTGATGCAGCGCGTGCCTGTCATATGAATAACTGTTTTAGTAGTTAAGAAAGATGTTCGACCGTTTTTTCAAACGACGTAATACCGGCCTAGAAAGCAGCCAGACCTCATCAACAGAACAGGCTATACGAACAGACCTGAATGAACTGATTGGTTTAAGAATGCAGGCCAGACAGTTGGCCTTTTCCAGTCGTAACCCTTCTGTCAGTCTCATGGCCGGCAATCATGTTTCACATTTCAAGGGGCGTGGCATGGACTACATGGAGTCCCGTGGTTATCAACCCGGTGATGACATTCGAAACATGGACTGGCGAATTACTGCACGTACCGGTAAAGCCCACATCAAGCTGTTCCAGGAAGAACGTCAACGCCCGGTGATTATTCTTCTGGATTTAAACCCGGGAATGTTCTTTGCCAGTGAAGGCCGCTTTAAATCTGTCATCGCATCTCAGGCTGCAGCCCTGCTGGCATGGGCTTCCTTAAACCAGGGAGACAGAACCGGGGGCCTGATTATCAATGATAATCATGTCGAAGTCCCTGATCACCCAGGTAAACAGGGTGTACTGGCCTTCCTGCACCAGGTCAGTATTCACAGCAACCCGGATAACCGGATTCAGCAACAGCGGGTTAAAGAGCATTCGCCCAGACGTTTTTCAGATGCAATGCAACGACTGGCGCGTTTGGCAAAGCCAGGCAGCCTGGTTTTCGTGATTAGTGATTTTTACCAGCTCGATCGCATGGCGGAAGAACACCTACTAAAAATCAAGGCGTCCTCAGATTGTGTTTTTGTAAGGGTACTTGATGCGCTGGAGCACACACCGCCGCCTTCAGGCCGGTATGCCATTACCAACGGTATTAATCAAAGCTTCCTGGACACTAAAGACAGTCAGCAAAGTCTTAACTATCGAGAGTGGTTTAGCACTCAACACAAGCAGCTTATCCAGCTTTCGTCAAAATCCAATATTCCGGTCGTTGAACTTTCCACGGTATCTGAACCGGTTGAAGTGTTAAGACGCATGTTTCCATCCAAAAGGCAGCGTCGTCATTAAGATGAATCAGCAGCCAGTCCTTCAGTTACATGATATCCATTTGCCGGAGGCAGCCGGCTGGTGGCCACCTGCTATCGGCTGGTGGGTATTGGCATCTATTTCCCTGGCATTGCTTATCTGGATTGCAGTTATTATCTGGAAATGGCTGAAATTTCAGAGCTGGCGAAAAAAACTGATTAATGAATTCCATGCCAAAGTATCAACTTTAACCGCTGATACTGATGATTTTGATATTCATGAAACTGCTAACCGGGCACAGGTCATCGCCATTACCGAGGCCCTGCGCCAGTCTGCTTTAACCCTGTTTCCTGAAAACACTGTGGCCAATTTAACCGGTAATGACTGGCTGGATTTTCTTGAAAAAAATTCGGTGAACACGCCATTTAAACAGTCGCCCGGTAACCTGCTGATCAAGGCGCCATACAGTGATTCTGTCGAATGTGATGACAACAGCGTTAAGCAGTTAAAACAAATGGCAACCGCCTGGGTTAAACACAATGCTAACCGGCTACATTACCAGCAACTTAAGAAAACAGGAGCTAAGTAATGGATGCGCAGATGGAATTTGCCTGGCCATGGGTATTTGCCTGTATTGTATTGCCATTGCTGGCTTATTATCTTTTGCCTCGGGCTAATGATACTGCGCAATCTGCCCTGTTGTTTCCGTTTGCGCCTTTACTGAATAAGTTACAGGGACATACTTCTGCATTGCCAAAACAGGGGTACCGCTTTCTTGGCATATTGGCCTGGATATTCCTTGTCATTGCAGCGGCCCGGCCACAGTGGATTGGTGACAGTATCCAGTTACCGGTGAGTGGCCGCAGCCTGATGCTCGCCGTTGATATTTCCGGCAGCATGGAACAGCAGGACATGGTGATAAACCGACGTGCGGTCAGCCGCCTGACCGCAGTTAAAGCTGTCGCCAATGATTTTATTCAAAAACGCGAAGGCGATTACATCGGCCTGATTCTTTTTGGCCGCAAAGCCTACCTGCAAAGCCCGTTAAGTTATGACCGCAGAACAGTCAGTATTTTACTGGACGAAGCCGTTGTGGGACTGGCTGGCAAGGAAACCGCTATTGGTGATGCAATAGGCCTTGCCGTTAAAAGGCTAAAACAACAGCCTGAAGAAAACCGTGTTTTGATTTTGCTCACTGATGGTGCCAACACCGCCGGCAGTATTGAACCACTTAAAGCGGCTGACCTCGCCGCCCGTGAAAAGATAAAAATTTACACCATTGGTGTTGGCGACGATTCGGTAAGAATGGGTGGCTTCTTTGGCTTACAGGTTCAGACAAGTGACCTGGATGAAGACACCTTGCTGGCCATTGCCAGTAAAACCGGCGGCCGTTTTTTCAGAGCCAGGGATGTCGACGAACTAATCCAGATTTATGACCTGCTCGATGAAATAGAACCACTCAGTGATGAAGAGCAAAGCTTTCGTCCGGTTTCTGAACTTTACCAGTGGCCACTGGCGATAGCACTGTTGCTCTCGACAATCAGTTACATCACTCGGAGACAAAGCTGCGATGCCTGATTTTCATGAATTTCATTTCCTGTCACCAAGCTGGTTACTGGCTTTTATACCATTGACAGTACTGGTGATGTTTTACCATTTACGTAAAACAAGGCAATCTTCGTGGAACAAAGTGATTCAGCCGCATTTGCTTAAACATCTATTGGTTGAAAACCAGGTAATGAAGAACCCATTGGCATTAATCCTTCTGCTTTTGGGCGCTGCGATTGGCATTATCAGCCTGGCCAACCCTGTCTGGGAAAAAAAACCGCAATCTGTTTTTGAAACGCCAACTGCCAGGGTCATTGTTCTGGATTTATCGGCTTCCATGAATGCCGGCGACCTTAAGCCCAATCGTATGAAACGGGCTCGCTTAAAGTTGCAGGACATATTAAAACGCCAAACCGAAGGCCAGACCGGCCTGGTCGTATTTGCCGGTGATGCATTTACCGTCACACCGCTGTCACGGGATAACGACACGATTCTTTCACAGATATTGGTACTTGAACCCGGCATTATGCCGGTTCAGGGCAGTCGTCTTGACCTTGGGCTGCTGCATGCAGTTGAGCTGTTAAAGCAAGCCGGCATTCCAGCCGGCGATATCCTGGTTATTGCTGATGGTTATAACAGCCCTCGCGTTTTTGATGTTGCCGAAGATATTGCAAATCAGGGGCATCGTATTTCAGTACTCGGTATTGGTACCAAAGAAGGCGCACCGATCAGCAATGGCCAGGGTGATGTGATGCGTGACAAGGACAATGTCCCGATATTGTCGCGTTTACCTGAAGATGCTTTTATTCAACTGAGCGAAACCGGTAATGGACGTTACAGCCGTCTTAGCCTGGATGACTCGGATATTGATAACCTATTATCCCTGCCCCCGCTTAACCTGGACAAACAGTTACCTGAACAGTTTATGCAGCAAAACCAATGGCAGGAAAATGGTCCTTACCTGGTACTGTTGCTGTTACCGCTGGCGGCTTTGGCGTTTCGCAAGGGCTGGCTTATGACGGTTTTATTATCTGCTCTGATTATTCCGCTGCCAGAATCGGCACAGGCAATGGAGATAGATAATTTCAGCTGGGATGACCTGTGGCAAACCAGGGAGCAACAGGCCAGCCGGGCTTTGCAGGCTGAGGATCATGAAAAGGCAGCCGCACTCACTTCAGATCCGGCTTTGAAAGGCAGCGCGCTTTACCGCCAGCAGGATTACCAACAGGCCTTGAATGAATTCAAACAACTCAACACAGTTGACGCCCATTACAACCGTGGCAACACACTGGCACAATTAGGTGAATACGAAAAGGCGATCAAAGCCTATGACGAAGCACTAAAACTTCAACCGGAAATGCAGGATGCGATAGATAACCGAAAAGCCATTCAGGATTTACTTGACCAGCAACAGCAACAAAACAGTCAAAACCAAAACCAGGATCAGGATCAGGATCAGGAAAAATCAGGGGAAGACCAGCAACAGAGCCAGGAAAGTCAGTCGCAGGAGCAGTCCTCGGAATCTGATAGTAATCAATCAGAAGAAAACAATCAGGAAAGTTTACAGCAAGATCAGGGACAAGATGAGGGGCAAGGCCAGGAACAAGACCCCAATCAAAATCAGGCTGAAAATCAGGACCTAAACCGGCAACAAGAAAACCCATCTTCACTTGAAGAAACACCTCAACAGGCAGAGGCTGAAAGTACTTCAGAAAATAATCAGGAAAAAAACGAAGCCTTAAGTCAGCAGGATTACGAAGCCCAGCCATTGAGCGATGAAGAAGAACAGGCCGCCCAGCAATGGCTTAGAAGAATTCCGGATGACCCGGGAGACCTTTTAAAACGCAAGTTTTTATATCAGTATCAACACCGGCAGCGGCAACCATCAACAATGCAGCCCTGGTAATTGTCCTTGATTATTAATGCTCATGAATAAAAAATTTTAAATATGAAGACACTGACAAAATACAAATTAAATAACTTGTTAACGGTTATATTTTTCAGCCTGCTAGTGCTTAGCCAATCAATTAGTGCTGATGTTACTGCCAGTGTTGACCGCGAGTATGCCTATGAAGGTGAAACCATAACCCTGTCTGTAACAGCCAGTAATATATCGATATCGGGCCAACCTGACTTCAGTCCGCTTGCAAAAGACTTCGAATTGTTTGGCACCAGCCAGAGTTCATCTATCAGCATCATCAATGGCAAACGCTCAGACAGCCAGACCTGGTCTATCAGGTTACGTCCCAAAAAACTTGGCCAGATAGATGTGCCTTCGATCCAGGTGGGACAACATTCCACCCTGCCCTTAACGGTTGACGTTAAACCAATTCCTGTGCAGACAGGTGTACAACAAAACCAGTCAATTTTTATTACGCTTGAAATAGACAGTGAAGCCAAACAGTTCTTTGTTCAGCAGCATATCCCGGTAGTCGCCAGGCTCTATTACCTGAATGAGGTGACCCAGGGAATGATTACCGACCCGCAACCTGAAAATGCCACGGTTGAGCGCCTGGGTGAAGATAGAAAGTTTACAGCGCCTTACAATGGCAAAAGCTATAAAGTTTTTGAAAGGCGCTATTCTCTGCTGGCTGAAAAAAGTGGCGACCTGACCATACCGGCGATCAGTTTCCGGGGTTATCTCAGCAAACAACAACCCCAGCAGAACAAAGGCCAGCGTTACGACCCGTTCTCGCAGTTTTTTGATCGTTCACCCTTTAGCACCAGCAGCTCACCGGTCAGTGTCCTTAGCGAACCCATCACTTTGTTTATTGAATCACAGCCGGACAACTTTGATGGTGCGCAATGGCTGCCTGCCGAATCTGTTGAACTGAGTGATTCATGGACCAGCCAACCACCGAATTTCAAAGTCGGAGAACCGGTCAGCCGCACCATTTCATTGACAGCCAAAGGCCTGCTTGCCTCACAGGTTCAGCCACTCGAACTACCGGACCAGCCTGCCTTCCGTCGCTACGCTGAGCCGGCTGAAACAGAAACCCGTACTGATGGACAAACAGTTTATGCCATCAGCCATCGTACCTTTACCTACATTCCAACCGCTGAAGGAAACCAGGAGATTCCGGCGATTGAAGTAAAATGGTGGGATGTGATTAACAGCCGCCAGGCCTCTGCCATGTTACCGGCCTGGAACATACAGGTAGCAGCCGATCCAAACCAGGACGCCAAACCTTCAGCAAAACTCTCCAAAAAACAAGCAGCCGAGATGCCAATCAAAGCCGACCAAAATTCCGTTGCTGATACACAGTCGAATTCAGAGAATGCAACGCAACAGGCAAACGAGGAGTCCGAAAACATTCCGGACTTATCCGGTGCTTTAGAAACACTCAAACAACATCCTTATTGGCTGGCGGGCTTTATTTTACTGATCATTATTCTCTGGCTGTTACGCAGGGGAAAAAATGGTGGGAATATTCAGGCATCGACAAATCCGTTACCTGCATCTTCAAAAAGTAACGCTGCAAACACAGCAGCCATTAAAGTAGATATGGTGGCAGAAAAAGCAGCTATCGATGCTTTCAATCGCGTCTGCCAAATAAAAGATGATAATGGTCATAATGATATTCGTGCTGTCGCCCAGGCGCTGCTGAAAATGGCCGAAGCAACCTGGCCAGAATCGCCTCCCAGAAGCCTTGGTGCCCTGGCAGAAAAAGTCAGCTCCGGCAAACAGGCATTGTTGGACCTCGACAGGGTTCTATATGCAGGATCGGATAAGCTGTGGAATGCCGATGAAATCCGGCAGTATTTTAAAAACGGTTTCAGCAGGCCGGCCCCCAGCACAAAACAGGAAAAAGTTTTAAAACCGTTATACCCTGATTAAATCCTGTGTGATTTTTTTCTAATGCAGGCTCTCCATTGTCATGCATTTGTCTACTAAAGCGTATAGTATTGTTGTAATCATACCGTTACGAAAAGACTAAACCTTTTAATCGGAGAAACCTATGGGAAAACTGATCAAGCTACTGCTTTCTTTGATACTACTGCTTGTGATTATCGCAATCAGCCTTCCATTTATTATCGACCCTAATGACTACAGGGATGAAATCGTCACAGCGGTTGAAGACGCCACCGGACGAAAACTTAATATTGAAGGTGATCTCAAGTTATCTGTATTTCCATGGGTTGGTATTGAACTCGGTAAAATGGACCTGAGCAATGCTGCCGGTTTTGGCGACAAACCTTTTGCTGCGATCAACAGTGCTGCCGTCAGAATCAAGCTGGTTCCATTGTTCAGCAAGGAACTGGTAGCAGATACCATCATCCTGGACGGCCTGCAGTTAAACCTTGCCAAAAATGCCGAGGGAGTAACCAACTGGGATGACCTAGCCAAATCAGCTTCCACTTCTGGGGCCGAGACTGAAGAAAAACCCAAGCAGGAATCCGGCACTGATGTCGGTTTAATGGCCTTGGCTATCGGTGGTGTATCAATTGATAACGCCACGATCAACTGGCAGGATGATTCAACCGGCCAGTCATACCAGGTCAATAACTTTCATCTCAACAGCGGCGCAATCTTCCCCGGCGAGCCAGTTGACCTTGACCTGGGCCTGGACCTGAAAAGTGCCGAGCCTGCGATGACTGCAACACTCGGTTTAAACGGTATTGTGGCTGTCGATTCAGGTATGGAAAAACTTACCGTGTTGCCCCTGAAAGTCTCTGTTGATGCCAAGGGAGATATGTTTTCCGGTGGTGGTTTAAAAGCTGATCTGAGCACGGACCTCTCAGTTAACCTTAAGGAACTGGCTGTCTCGTTACAAAAACTGCTGGTTACTTCAGGCGACCTTAACCTGTCCGGTGCAGTTGAAGTAAGCAACCTGTCTGCCGCGCCTCAGGTTGCCGGTGACCTGAAGCTGGCCAAACTGAACCTGAAATCCTGGCTGCAAAGTCAGGGTATCGCTTTACCGGAAATGTCTAACCCGGATGCACTGTCCAGTTTCGAAGCTGGCGTTAAGCTGAATACAGAAGGTGAAACCATTGCTCTGAATGCGATTGATATTAAACTCGACCAAAGCAAACTCACCGGTGATGCCAAACTGGCGGGTCCTCATATTGGCTTTAATCTCAATGTTGACCAGATTAATGTTGACCATTACCTGCCAAAACCTGAAGCTGAATCTTCCCCAAAAGACTCAACAACCCCAGCAACAGCACCTGCAGCCTCCACAACAGAAGACAAATCATCTGCTAATAAACCTGCAGCCTCGCAAGCCAAAGCCGATACCGCACCACTGTTTCCTGTTGATGTTATCAGGGGACTGGATATCGATGGCAAACTTGCTGCGGGCAAACTGATTGTCAGTAACCTGACTTCTGAACAAATCACGCTTGGTATCAAAGCCAAAGACGGCGTGGTCAATATCGACAATAAAATTGGTCGTTTTTACCAGGGCAGTTTCAATGGCAAGAGCACACTCAATGTCAAAGGCAAAACACCCAAGCTGAGTGTTAAAGCCAACCTCAAAGGGCTGCAGGCTGAGCCACTATTGAAAGACCTGGCAGACTTTGAAAAACTTGCCGGCCAGGGCAAGTTCAACATGTCTGTTAATGCCACTGGCAACAGTGTTGATGCACTCAAGAAAACCCTGGGTGGTAATCTTGATTTCCGTTTTGAAAATGGTGCGGTCAAAGGCATTAACCTGGCAAAAATCATTCGCGATACCAAGGCCAAGTTTGAAGGTAAAGCGGTTACGGCTTCCAACGAACCTCAACAAACAGATTTTTCTGAACTGAGCGGTTCTGCCAAAATCACCAATGGTGTTGTTAATAACCAGGACCTGCTGGCCAAGTCGCCTTACCTGCGTGTTAAAGGTGCCGGAACGGTTGACCTGCCCAAGGAAGCTTTAAACTACATGGTCGAGACTACCATTGTTGGCACTGATAAAGGCCAGGGTGGCGAAGAGTTAAAAGAACTGGAAGGCCTGAACATTCCCGTTAAGATCACTGGTTCATTCAATCAACCCAGGTATACCGTTGATTGGGGCAAGGTCCTTCAGGGTAAAGCCAAGGAAAAGGTTAAAGAAAAAGTCGAGGAGAAGCTCAATGAAAAACTCAAGGACGGTCTTGGTGATAAGTTAAAAGGCTTCTTCTAAGCCTGTATGAAACAACACTCCCGCAAATGCGGGAGTGATAAAATCCAGCCCCCCGTTATCCCGGCCTCTTCATTAGTTTAACGTTTTCCCCGTCACATCACTGTAACCTGGGTGTTTTAATATGCTCTGATAAGAAATTTCAAATCTCATTAACGAATAAATTATGAAAATTGACCTACTTAACAGCAGCGATCAAAGTGTAAAACTTGCCCTGGCTGGCAGACTTGATCTTCAGGGACAACAGATTTTTGAAACCGAGTTACCCGCCTTTATCCTGAAAGATACAAAAGATGTAATTCTGGATTTATCGGAGATGGATTTTATCGCTTCAATTGGCATGAGAAGTTTTGTGTCACTTGCCAAAAAGCTGCATGAGAAAAACGGTGAACTGATTTTGTGTAACATGCAGGAAATTGTTTACGATACTTTTGTCACTACAGGCCTGCACCAAATTCTGAAAATCGTAGATTCCTGCGATTTCTAATTCTGATTTATCGTCATCCCGAGCATCGTCGGGATGACAAAAAATGCTTACTTAAATATTTCCGCAAAAAAATCCTGCATTGCCTGCCAGGAACCCTGATCCGCTTCCTCGTTGTAAGCTAAAGCATCCATACCATACTCCGCTGCCCCAGGGTTGGTGAAACCATGCTTGGCACCATCGTAGCCATTAAATTCATAACCCACCCCGGCATTGTCAAGAGCAGACCTGAAAGCTGATACTTTTTCAGCCGGCACAAACGGATCTGCGTTGCCATGCGCTACCATGATTCTGGTTTTAACTGATTTTGCCTGTGACTCACTTGCTGGTGGCAACGAACCATGGAAACTGACAACACCATTCACATCACTGCCGGCATATGCCATCTGCATCACGGTAGCTCCACCGAAACAGTAGCCAATCGCAGCCGTTTTATCGTTGTCCGTGAGCTTGTGATTTTTCAGCACTTCCAGTCCCAGGTTTGCACGGTTTTGCCAGGCCCCTACATTGGATGTTATCTGCTGCATCCAGCCCTTGGCATCCTTGGCATGCGTGGTGACCTTGTTATCGCCGTACATGTCTGCGGCAAAAGCAACATAGCCCATCGCTGCAAGCATTTCCGCCCTCTTCCTGGCATAGTCATTCAAGCCCCACCATTCATGCACAACCAGCACACCCGGGCGTTTTCCTTCAATCGCATCGTCATAATAAATTTCGCCTTTCAGCGGTACATCGCCATCTTTGTACTCGATTGTTTCACTCACTATCTTCGCTGATACACCACTGGAAATCATTATGGAAATAATTCCCAGTATCACACCTGACAGCAGTTGGTTTGTTGTTTTCATTTTGTCTCCTTGGGTTTTTAATCAGTTTGCAAAAGTGTGGTAGAAATCTTTTAATGATGCAATTCAATTATATGCAAAAATGGCATTGCAAAATCTGTGGGCTTCAAACCGCCCCAATTACAAATCATGGATTACTGGTAATGAACTATTGGCAGTGTATTACTGGCAGTTCATGCCAGGCTGAAGTATAGGCTGGCGACAGGCGCTGTTGTTTCATGGTCCAGCGCCCGGTTAAACCTTCTGAGCCAAAGGTGACGGTATCACGGCCATAACGCCGGTTGATCTTATCCAACATTCCCATAAGCGCATCTGAACGTGGAGACTGTTCTGCGAGGAACATGTCTGACTGGTAGAAACCGCGGTCACGTAAATCAACCATCCCTACCCCGCATTTACTGTAACGGTAACCCGGCCTGAAGAGTTTTTTCATGGCTTCACGTGCAAAGCGGATCATCAGGCTGCTGTCAGATGTCGGATACGGCAACGGCATTACCGTGCTGTTGCTGTAATAGTTATCGTTGAACTGTGAAGTATGGGCGAACACGTACAGGCTTTGGCAGTAACTGTTTTGCATCCTGAGTTTCTCTGCCGCGGCTGCCGTGTAACGGCTGATATGCGCAAGCAGGTCATCCAGTTGCTCGACCCTGCTGGAAAAAGAGCGGGTCACGAAAATTTCCTTTTTGGGCGCCGCCACTTCTTCAATTTCGAGACAGGGATGTCCATTAAGTTCCTCGATGGTTTTTTCAACGTTGACGCTGGTAAAACGCCTCACCCATTTCGGGTCAGCGCAGGCAAGATCATAAGCACTGCGTATACCCAGTTGTTCCAGGCGAATAGTCAGGCGCCTGCCGATCCCCCACACCTGGTTAACCGGCAGTCTTTTCTGCAGCCACTGCCATTTGTGCGGTGTATCCAGCACGGCAACGTTACTGGTCTTGATTTTCTTGGCTGCATAATTAGCCAGTTTGGTCAGGGTTTTGCTGGGTGCGATACCGACTCCAACCGGCATGCGCACATGTCGCCAGATGCAGTCCCTGATATGGCTGCCATAGTCATTCATTTCCTCGTTAATACCCTGCAGGTCAAGGAACATTTCGTCGATTGAGTACTGTTCAACCCGTGGCGAAAAACCACTCAGGTTCGCCATCACCTGGGCTGAAACATCACCATAAAGGCGAAAATTGGCGGAAAAAACCGTGACCTTGTGACGTTTCAGCAGGGCTTCCTGCTTGAAGTAAGGGTCCAGGTCCGGAATACCAAGTTGCTTGGCCTGCTTTGACCTGGCAATGATACAGCCGTCATTATTACTGAGAACAACAACCGGCCTGTTGCGCAAATCCGGCCGGAAAATCTGCTCACAGGAGGCATAACAGGAATTACAGTCAACCAGGGCAAGCATGCAGCATCTATCAACGTGTGTGTTTGCGGATGCTGTAAACGACCACGCCTTCCACCAGCAGGTCTTCACGGTCACGCAAATCAATCGGCGGGTAATCGGGGTTCGCTGCCAGCAGTTGCCTGCGGCGCAGATCAAGTATCTTGCAGGTCAGCTCGCCATCAATCGCAGCAACAACGACGACACCCTGCTGACGTTCTGCTGCCCTGTCAACGATCAGCAAATCCCCGTCATGAATACCTATTCCCTTCAGTGACTCACCCTGTGCCCAGGCAAAAAAAGTCGAGGCCGGGTGTTTGATCAGAAATTCATTCAGGTCGAGCGAACGCTCAATAAAATCATCGGCCGGCGAAGGAAAGCCGGCACTGACACGGGAACTGAATAACGGCAGCGACAGCGATGCTGCAAGTTCCCGCGGTTTTTTAATACGTGTCAATGCCATCTGCCTGATTACTCTAAATTAGCACCTTTGGCACAGGAATGTGCCAACAAAATCAGTTCGTAAAGAACCGGGTTTCAGGAAAAAATATAGAACAAATATAGAACAAAGAGTTTTGCTCTACAAGATTTTGTTTTGGTTCACCAATACCTGTAACAGGTTTTGCTGCTGCTCATCCGCCTGGTCAAACAAGCCGCCAAGCTGGTAATGCTGCTGGGAAAGACGCCGCAGGTACTGGATACGACAGGTAAAAGCCTGTTCCTGTCCAGAACCCGTATCAGGACTGTTATCAGGGCCATTTTCAGGATTGGGCAAGTAAATTTTGACCGAATCACCAGCCAGAAGGTGGCAGCCCTGGCCAAGCAATGTATTTTTGAGCGACTGGTCAATACTCAGGGCAATGCCGTTTAAAGAAATATTATCGGCGTTAACAAGGTGTGACTGGTCCTGCGAATCCACCAGGCGAACCTGGAAAGCACAGTCGTAACGGGGATAAATGCGCCGCTCAACTATTGTCATAAAAATGTAATTTAACCCCCATATCCTGAATTCTAGACGAAATTCGCGAAATTTATCGCCCATTCAGGCACAAAAGTGAAATAACGACTAGATAAGCAATAAATGAAAAGCTAAAATGTATAGCCTAAACATATACCAGAGCTATCAGAATCCGCCATGCCAGAAAGAAAAAAGAAAAAGAAGAAAGACAGTCAGCTGATTATCAGAATCGATAAAGATGAACGTAACCGCTTCGTAGAACTTTGTGATGAGCAGGATACCAGCGCAGCCCGGGAAATACGCCATTTCATCCGCGAATACCTGGCAAAATACAAAGCCTGAAACTATAGAGCCTGAAATTAATTAGCCTAATATTAATTAGCCGGTTCCAGCCGGTATAGCCCTCCATCACCGGCATCGGTCAGCAGGTAAAGCAAGCCGTCAGGCCCAGTTCTGACATCACGGATTCTTCCCAGTTCATCGCGTAACAGGCGTTCTTCAGAAACCACCCTGTCTCCATCCAGTTCAAGCCGGACCAACAGACGAAACTTAAGTGAACCTATAAAAAGATTATCCTGCCATTGCGGGAAACGGTCGCCCTGGTAAAAGGTCATACCTGACGGCGCAATCGAAGGCACCCAGTAATACAGCGGCTGTTCCATGCCTGGTTTGGCCGTGCCCTCGCCTACAGGAGTATCGGTACCATATTCTTCACCATAGCTGATTACCGGCCAGCCGTAATTTTTGCCACTCCCAACCAGGTTCAGCTCGTCACCGCCCTGCGGACCATGTTCATGAATCCAGAGCCTGCCGGTAACCGGATGCAATGCGGCTCCCTGCGGGTTGCGGTGGCCATAGCTGAAAATTTCCGGCCTGGCATTCGGGGTGTTGATAAAAGGATTATCAACAGGGATACGTCCATCATCATGCAGACGAATCACCGAACCGGCATGATCATCAAGTTGCTGTGATCGATGACGCTGACCACGGTCACCCAGGGTAATAAACAGGAAACCCTGGCGGTCAAACACCAGCCTGGAACCAAAATGATAGCCAGAATTGGTCTTGGGAAGCAGGCGGAACAAGGTCTGCCAGTCAACCAGCCTCGAATCCTTAAGTTTTGCCCTGGCAACCTCGGTTGAAATCCCCCCCTCGCCAGGAGCTGCAAAGGAAAAATAAATCCAGCCATTTTTTTCATAATCCGGATGTAACACCACATCCAGAAGACCACCCTGACCTTTTGCACGGATTTCAGGCAGGCCTGTGATTTCGGTTCTTGAGGCACTATCCAGGTTGATTTTGAATAATTTACCCCGCCGCTCAGTGACCAGGACCTCGCCCGGTGATAAAAATGCCAGTGACCAGGGATGTTTAAGCCCATCAACCAGCTGAACAGTTTTAAAACCGACTGATTCGCCCGTTTTCTGATCCCCTGTCTGATTCCCTGTCTGATTCTGAGTTTGGGCCTGGCAGGCACCGAGCATCAGTATAAGTAACACCACCGGCATCAGGAGCAACATAAATACAGGTTTATCATGCGGTTGATTAAACAATTGCATAGTAGAAAAGAAGCCTTAAAAAGAGGACAATAAGACAAATATGCAACGAGAAATTGCCAGATGCAAATTTAGACCATGAGCAAAATTACCTGGAACGAATCATTCAGTGTTGGCGTTAACGTGCTTGACGAGCAACACCACAAAATAATTGACCTGATAAACCGTTTTGTTGAACAGGAAAGCGAAGCTTTTGACCGGGAAATACTCGAAACGGTTTTAAGCGAGTTGATCGAGTATGGCTTTGAGCATCTCAAGCTTGAAGAGGCAATGCTGGAAGAAAATGACTACCCCGATTTCCAGAAGCATAAACACGAACACCTGCTTTATGTACAGAAGATCACACAATCAGCGAAAAGGAAAAAATCCCTGAGCGAAGAAGAATTCATCGAACTTGGAGAATTCTTGAACCAGTGGTGGACAGATCATATTCTTGAAGAGGATATGAAGTACCGGCCTTTCTTCGAAAGCAAAAATATCAGCTAGTCCTGATATCACTGATACCAGCCTGATTGGCTTTCATATAATTCTCAAAGCGCTCCATTTCATCGAGTAACTGCAGCACATCACCGCCAATCTGTTCGGTAGGAATAACCTTCAACTTGAGCTTCTTCTGCAACGCATCGGCACTGGCATGCAGGGCAACAGCAAAACAGGCACCGGCAGAACCTGCCAGTTTGTGAACATGACGGTATAGTTCTTCATAATCAGCATCGCTGGCTGCATTTTTTATTTCTTCACAGGTTGCCGGCAGAATTGAACGCAGGTTTTGCAGCAGGCGATTTTCCAGTTCCTTGTCACCGTTGGTAGACTGCTCAGCTTGCTGCTGATCGTAAACAGCCAGTGACAGGTTGGACGTTGAAGTTTCAACCACTTCTTTTTCACCTTCACCGGTCCATGCCAGGATCATTTGATAGAGCTGCTCTGGCTTGTAAGGTTTGGCAAGTAAATCATTCATGCCAATACTCATGACTTCACGACGTTTTTCCGGGAAAGCATGTGCAGTGAGCGCAATAACCGGAACTGTTTTACCCTGACCATCCATTTGCCTTAACTGCCGGGTGGTTTCAAAGCCACTCATTTCCGGCATTTCAAGGTCCATCAAAACAAGATCAATGTGTTGTTGATCAATCATATCCAATGCCTCGGCACCACTGGTAGCAGAGATAACAATGATGTTTTTGTACGAGAGCAGACCTTCGGCCAACGCCAGGTTGATGGCATCATCATCAACCACCAGGACCGACAAGCCTTCAAGATTAGCTTTACGTTGTGTTTCATCATGCTTGTTAACCTGGTCGGTATCCAAAGATTCAGAACTGACCAGTTTTGGTTGATCAACAGGATTCAAGTCCGGCTTTAGTGGCTGATTCAAATTCAAGGTTGCTGAAAAACTGGAACCTTCCCCGGGCATGCTGCTGACATTAATACTGCCATTCATCATTTTCACTAACCGCTCGGTAATAACAAGCCCGAGTCCGGTGCCACCAAAGCGCCTGGTAATCGAACCATCAGCCTGGCTGAATGGTTGAAATAAAAGATCGAGCTTTTCATTTGCTACACCGATACCGGTATCCTTTACAATAAAGTTAATCGTCAGGTTCTTGCTGGTTTCGGATACAAGACTTACAGAAACCTCGACACCGCCCTGCCTGGTAAACTTTATGGCATTACCAATCAGGTTAAATAAAACCTGGCTTATTCTCACCGGGTCGCCGTTAACCATCTGCGGTAAATCCGCATCAATATCAACACTTAGCTGCAAACCCTTTTCAGATGCTTTCGGCTGAAAAAACTGTTCTGCATCATCCAGCAGTTTTCTTAATACAAAGTCCTGGTTTTTCAACGTCAGCTTATCGATTTCCATTTTGGAAAAATCCAGAATATCATCAATAATCGTAAGCAGCTTTTCTCCTGACTGGGTAATAACTTTTACATAACCCATTTGCTGGGCATTGAGTTCAGTTTTTTGTAAAAGACTGGTAAAACCAACCACACCATTCATTGGTGTTCTGATTTCATGGCTCATGGCTGCAAGGAAATCACTCTTGGCCCGGTTGGCCGACTCGGCAGCCAGCTTGGCTTTTTCCAGTGCTACAGTTCTATCTGTTACCTGCTTAACCAGGCTCTGTTGGAATGATCCAATCTCTTTATCATAGGTTTCAATCTGGTCAAGCATTTGATTGAAAGCATCAACAAGATTTCCGAGTTCATCGTTAGTCGTTCTTTTGGCACGCAGGGAAAAGTTTTTTTCACTTGCAATTTTTTTCATTGATTCCAACAGGTTTTGTACCGGTCCTGATATGAGTGACTGCAAACGACTGGAAATAATAAATGCCAGAATCATGGAAAGCAGAAAAACACCGACAGCAATCCATATTTTCTGAACCAGGCTTTGACGAATTGAGGAAAGATCACCAACAAGTTCAAACGTACCAATTGGTTTCTGATTGAGAACGATTGGTACAGAAACTAAAATACTGGAAGGTAAAATCTTATCTTGCGCGTCTTTCTCGGGAAAAGCTGACAGGTTTTTGTCCGGTGAATAATAGCTGGCAAAAATACGACCATCGATATCCATTATCCGCGCAGAGATAATGTCTTTCCTGATCGACAAAGTTGATAACAATTTGACAGTCATGTCCCTGTCACGAGACCTTAGAACCACGCTACTGTTTGCACTTAAAAGCTTAGCCACACCTTCAAGCTGGGAAATGACATTTGATTTGGAGGAACGAATTTCAAAGACGATATACAGAGAAACACTTAACAACAAAACAGTGGCCGCCGTTGTTAAGATTATGGTTTCAAGCTTATGCTTTATCGAGGCATTTTGAAAAAAGTTCATTGCCGGCCAAGCTTAGCAACAATTCAACCAGGTGAACAGATTTCCTATAAAAATCAAAGAATAATCAATAAATAATGGGGATGCTCCTGAAAAATAACAGAAGTTTTAAGTAAAGAATTTAATTTATTCTGGGTAAACTGATTTTTTTATATTTTCCTCATCAATTTCTTCTACTGAAGACAGTTTATCGACGAGTTTCTTAGCCTCATTTTTAATTTTATCGAAGGCAATAGAAACGTCTTTATCAAAATCTGGATGCTTATCTATTTCTATTCTTACCAGTGACAACTGATTCAATAAATTATTTAAAATATGTTGCGTCCCACTTACTGTAGCTCTATATACATTCTCTTTTTCACGCTGTCTTAAGGATTCAATTTGGCGCAAGGCAGTTTCAAGATCTTGTTTAGCTAATATCTCTTCAGTAATATCCCTAGCAATACCAAAGAGTCCAATGATTTCGTTAGAACTGTCTCTTATTGGATATTTGCGATTATCAACCCAACCTTTCACACCTGATTTTGTCAGTGTTTCCTGTACTTCATGGGCTACAGGGCTACCTGAAAAAACTTGTTTTTCCAAACGATAATAAATATCAGCATATTCTTCAGGAAAGACGTCATAATCTGTTTTTCCCAATAAGTCAGACCAATGTTCAGCAGGATCACAAAGAGAAACTAACGTTTGGCTTGCTCCAGTGAAAACATGATTACGATCTTTAAAATAGATATAGTCATCAGTGTTTTCCATAATCGCTTTGAAGTTAACCATGGAAGTGGCTTCTTCCATCGTCCGGTTTAAAAGTGTTGCTTTTAGAAGGTTTAACTTTAGAACAGTCGAATTATCTTCCAGGTGTTTTTCGTAAATAACTTTAAAGCAGGTGATTTTACCAGAGGCATTTCTAATTCTAAGGTTTGTAGTGAGTGGCGAGTCAGTGAGAGACAAAGAAAGAAAATCTTGAACAATATCTGAATCATCGTTATGAACTTTATCAAAAAGATCTATTGTCCCTGATAAAAAATCGCTCTCACTGTAACCTAAAGATAATTCCGGGTTGCCAGATAGATTGACAAGATTAGTGCTATCGCCAATCTCATATTCAAAAGTTACTGAAAATTTAGGTTCTTGCATGAATTAAAAAATACATAACAAAATCTAGGAAACGATGGTCTCAAAAGACTCTAAGTGACCTGATTTATATCGAAAATAAATCGGTTTGTATAGATTGAATGTTTAACAGCAAAGTCAGAACTCTAACAATCAAGCTTTTATATTGTTTATTTCTCTTTTCAATCTATTGAATAGATTAATTCCAAAAATGAGCAGTACCATCGCCCAGAGAAAGAAAAGAATTATAAAAAATTCGAGGATATTCATTGATCAGGATAAACAGATAAATTCTGTTATATGCCGATATTCACTGCATCTGGCAAGGGCTCTATATCACAGCTGACAAAGTTGACGATGTTACTGCGAACATATTGCATAACCGCATCAGAGCAACTCTGGCTTGATGAGACTGGTAATGACATGGATTCTCCGTTAGTCACCATATTCAACCAATAGGGCTGCGCTGATGCATTTGCAAACAAACCAATGTTTAGCAAACCAATTAACAAGATTCTGTATGACATTGCTTACTCCAAAATACTGCAGGAATGATATTAATCTATATTAGTAAATTATAATATTCTTTCAAGTGGCAAAATGTCGCATAAGAGAATCAAGTCATAGAAAAGTCATAAATTTAACAAAGCCACCGAAACCAGCATCAGGTCATAACAGTGGAATACCCCAATTTACACAGCATTAGCCCATGCTAATATAGTTATGCATGAATTATTTATTTTCATGTTTCTCTTGAATTTACCTCACATATTGGTGAGGCTGATTTTTCTCTGCTCTGAATAATATGGATTAATGCAAATGAAATGGGACCCTTCGCTTTCATCGGGAATTGATGAGATTGATTCGCAGCACAAAAAAATACTCATTTTGCTCGATAAACTCATAATTTCGCATAGTGCATCATCTCTGACACCTGAGTTTACAACTGCCCTGGTTGAATTTAGCGAAGCTGTGAAAAAGCATTTTGCCTATGAAGAAGCATTGCTTGCCAAGTTAAATTTCAAGGGCTTAAAAAACCATAAAGCAGGACACGATGAAATAGCTGACTTACTCAACAGTATGTCAATGACCATAATACTGGATGAAAAGAATGTGCCTTTTCAATCAGTAGAACGTCTGGCTAAATGGTTCAATCAACATTTGACATCGGAAGATATAAAGTTTTTTCGGAAAATAAAACGATGAAAACCAAACGTTTAAGCGAACCATGTATGGTATTGTCAAGGCTTGGTCTTGATAATGCGATTCTTGATTTGATTTCTTGATCTTATTTTCCAAATTATAGATCTGTAAGAACCTTGAGACTGGATCGTATTTTAAATCAAAGCGTAATGATTGAATTATCAATCAACAATCAGGGTGCCGGGTTAAAGTAGGTCAGGTGTAACTGCTCAACCGCCTGCTCCATCTCTTCAGTCCAGCTCACCCGGGAAGCATCAATATTTTCCTGCAACTGGCTTAAGCTTGTTGCGCCAATAATATTACTGGCGACAAACCATCGTGAATAAACAAAAGCCTGGGCAAATGTAGCCGGCGTCATGCCGAACTGTTGCGCGAGATCAGCATAAGCAGTTACTGCGGGAATGAGATTGGGCTTTTCATAACGCTGTCCAAAACCGGGGAAGTCAGTAATACGTCCTTTTGCATCTGCATCTTTCAAATACTTGCCTGAAAGATGGCCAAAAGCCAGGGGTGAATATGCCAGCAGCGAAACATGCTCGCGGTAACAGGCTTCCAGCATCGCTGTTTCAAATGTTCGGTTTATCAGGTTGTAGGCATTTTGCACTGTCACCACTCTGGGCAACTGGTAATCCTCGGACGCACGTAAAAACCGCATCAATCCCCATGGCCATTCATTTGAGATGCCGATGTAGCGAATCTTACCGGCTTCAACCAGCTCGGACAGAACCTCCAGGGTTTCGCGGAACGGCGTAAAGTCTCTTTCCTGTTCAGGGTCAAACAGGTACTGGCCAAACATCGGCGTATTGCGCTCTGGCCAGTGTAACTGGTAGAGGTCGACGTAATCAGTCTGTAAACGTTTAAGAGAATTGTCGATGGCCGTGGTGATATTGGCACGATCAAATTCCAGGCCGCCTCCCCTGATCCACGGCATATTTCGGGATCCGCCGGTAACCTTTGTTGCAATCACCAACTTTGAGCGATCCTGGCTGCTTAACCAGTTGCCCACAATGGTTTCTGTTCTGTGCACTGTTTCTGCTTTAGGGGGTACCGGGTACATTTCGGCCGTATCTATAAAGTTAATACCTTGCCCGATTGCATAATCGAGTTGCTGGAAAGCCTCGTCCTGGTTGTTTTGCTGTCCAAAGGTCATTGTGCCCAGACAAACCTTTGAAACTTCCAGGTCAGATTTTCCCAGTGTGATGTATTGCATCATTTTCTCCGATCAGATCAGTTATCCAGCTATTTTCCAGCTATTTTAAAGAGCGTAACTCGATCAATTCCATTGCTTTTTTACAGTAATGTAACATTTTGCAGGCATGATATCGTCTGCAAATAAATTTCTGATTACTCAAACCTGGAAGCACATGTCTCACGATAACGATATCAGCAACACCTCAAACAACCTGCCTTTTGAAAAAATTTTACAGGCCCACCTGTCACGTCGCGAAGTACTGAGGGGTAGCCTTGCCCTTGGTGTAAGCAGTTTTCTTCCCGGACTGGCACTTGGTAAGCAAATGGATGCTGTCCAACCACAACGCCCTACCCGCAGCAGGCTGATAAATTTCGAACCGGTCAGCATCGAAAACGGTGGTACTGCGATGCCTGCCATTTCCCCTGATTACCAGTATGAAGTTATTATTCCCTGGGGAACCCCTCTACAGCCGAATGGCCCGGCAGCTCAAATTCCACCTTCCAGTTCGGCTGACCAGGCCATGCAAGTCGGTATTGGCCATGACGGCATGGTTTTTTTCCCTTTTCCTGAAGAACAAAACAGCAGCCGAAAGAATCGTCACGGCCTGTTGGCGATAAACCATGAATTCGGCCGGAACTCACATGTACTTGGCAAAAAAAATCCTGAAAGCCTTGAAGAGGTTCGTATTTCACAACACGCTCATGGCGTATCGATTGTTGAACTGGAAAAAAGATTCGAGCAGTGGACGCCGGTTATCAGTCAATATGCAAGGCGCATTCACGCCAACACCCCGGTAACTTTCAGCGGCCCTGCCGCTGACAGCGACTTACTGAAAACCGCCAATGGCAATCTGCCGTTAGGCACCGTCAACAACTGTTCGAGCGGCTCGACACCCTGGGGCACTTACCTGACCTGTGAAGAAAACTTTAACGGTTATTTCGGCGATGCAACAGGTGGCTGGCAACCAACTGAGCAACAAAAACGCTATGGCTTTAAGGAAAGTGGTTTTGGCTACGGCTGGGAAAAATTTGACCGTCGTTTTGACTTATCTGACGAAGATTATAAAAACGAAGAAAACCGCTTTGGCTGGGTAGTGGAAATTGACCCGTTCAACGCTACCCAGGTTCCAGTCAAAAGAACCGCATTAGGTCGATTCAAACACGAGGGTGCAACCACGGTTGTTGGCAGAAATGGCCACATTGTCGTCTACATGGGCGATGATCAGCGTGGTGACTATATTTATAAATTTGTTTCCGCTCTACCCTATAAAAAAGCACTGAAAAAAGGTCAAAGTCCGCTGGATGAAGGCACACTTTACGCGGCAAAGTTCAATGATGATGGCAGTGGTGAATGGCTGGCTTTATCTATCGACAACCCGCAACTGGCAAAACATTTTAAAGACCAGGCTGAACTGCTGGTTTTCACCCGCCTGGCCGCTGACCTGGCAGGTGCCACGCCCATGGACAGGCCAGAATGGACGGCAGTTGCCCCTGATGGCAGTGTCTATTGCACATTAACCAACAACAAACACCGAAAAGATGGTGGCAAGTTTGCTTTCGATGCTGCAAACCCGAGGGAAACAGAAGAATTTGATAAAGATGGCAACTCCAAAGGCAATGATAATGGCCATATTATCCGCTGGCATGATTCTGAAAAACATACCGGCACCCACTTCAAATGGGAAATATTTCTGATCGCCAAAAACACCCAGGGCACTGAAGATGTATTCAGTGACCCCGACGGCATCTATGCCGACCCGGATGGCAGGCTCTTTATTGAAACCGATGGCGGCCAGAAAAACGGCCTGAACAACCAGCTGTTAGTGGCCGACACATTGACCAGGGAAGTGCGACGCCTGTTTACTGGTGTGCCAGGCGATGAAATTACTGGTATTACCATGACACCTGATCGCCGCACCCTCTTTATCAACAGCCAGCATCCTGGCAAGGGCGATCCGAAAATCAGCAACTTCCCTGCAGCACCAGATGGCGTCACAGTTCCCAGGGACTGTACCTTTGTGATCACAAGGAAAGATGGCGGCATTATCGGCAGTTAGAGAGCGTTTTAGTCGTTTTCCCTTGCAACCCTGACTTCTGCTTCGGATTCTGATGTGACCGAGACCGAGAATACAATGGGATGACAGCATACCTGGCAGTCTTCAGTGTAGCATTGAGATTCGACTGACGGATCAATAAGCACGGTAATCGACTCAAAACAGTAAGGACACTGAATTTCGTGTTCAATTTGTTCCATTTGAGTGTTCCTGGTTGGGTTTTCCTGATCATTTCTGAAAAAAATTACACATAAAACTGCATTTTCAGAATTTTCCTACATACAATCGAAAATTTACGTCTTAGACTAACAACAGTCGAGAAGGAATTAGGAAGTTTCGACAAGGATCATGGATTAAAGGATGCTAGTCAAAAAACCCGCTAAGGATCAGCGGGTTTTTTCTTTTCACCATCTCTGATAACCACAATACTGGCATATTTCAGAAAAGCTTATTCGAACGCGATACAAACACCAGACAGGTTATTCAAGCGTCTCAACCATATTACGTCCATTAGCCTTTGCCTGGTAAAGCGCTTTATCTGCGCGGGCAATCAGCGTAT
>CALAZS010000163.1 GCA_937926265.1 uncultured Gammaproteobacteria bacterium | reverse complement strand
GACCACCATATTCGACAAGCCCCTTCATCAGAAACCATGCACGGACCAATTGGATTGCGGGGAGTACAGGCAGCACCATACAGGATGCATTCATTCGGATATTTTTTGCCAAGCACGACGTTGGCGCAATCACAGCCTGGAGGCATCTGACCCTTGCGACGACGGTTTTCTTCATCATAACCAGGGAACTGTTTACGGGCATTATGTTGGTCATAAGCGGTTTTAAGTTCAAAACCCGAGCCAGGAATAATGCCAATACCTCGCCAGTTGGCATCGACTACATCAAGTACCTGATGCATCTGTTGCCTGGCTGCCTTGTTACCACCGGGTTTGACCAGTTCAGGGTAACAGTTATCCAGAAAGATACGCTTTTCAATGAACTGACGCAGTGCAGAATAGGTAGCAGCTAAAAGACTCTCTGGTGAAAATCCTGCTACCGCAGCAGGAATATGGAACTTGTCGGTAACGAAACTCCATTCCTCGGCGCCCATAACGGTAGCAACATGTCCCGGAGCAACCAATGCCTGAAATCCTGGTTCACCGGATTCCAGCAACATGGCAACAGCAGGCCAGGTTAAACGACCGGATAACAATATCTGCAGGTTATCAGGCAGCCCCTCGGCAATCATCGCAGCAACAGGTGCTGTGGTGGTTTCAAATCCGGCAGCAAAAAATACGATGATTTTATCCGGCTCGTTCCTGGCTATTTCAACCACATCCAGAGGAGAAGCAACGGGGCGAACATCTGCACCGGCTGCGCGTGCCTGTTCCAATGAGCGTACTTCACCTTTGGGTACATTGACCGGTACCCGCAGCATGTCACCGAATGCAACCAGGATCACGTTTTCGTGCAGTGCCAGTTGTATGGCCTGGTAAATGTCTTCTTCCGGGCATACACAGACAGGGCAGCCTGGACCCGGAATCAGTTCTATGTTGCCAGGTAGGGCAGTTCTGAGACCTGCCATAGAGATGGCGCGTTCATGGCCACCACAGACATTCATCAGGCGAATGTTGTCTGGCAGATCCAGTTCCCGGATACGTTTAAGCCATGTGGCTGCGCTGGTGCTCATGCCTTATTGTGAATGTGGTCATGAATGTGGTCGTGAGAATGAGCATGGGAATGGGAATGTTGATGGGCATGCAGTTCAACGCCATCAGCCTGGATGGCAGGGCGCATTGTTTCGCCGTTGGATAGTTTTTCATGATGCAATGCCAGTGTGTCTTTAAGCCACGATATCCAGTTGTCAAAACCATCATCGGTTTTCGCAGACAATTCAATAACAGGGTTGTCTTTAGCGAGTTTGCGGAAGTTGGCTTCAGCTGCTTTCGGGTCAAAGTCATCAAGATACTGCAGCAGATCAGACTTGGTAATCAGCATAAGGTCAGCTGCCCTGAACATAACCGGGTATTTTGATGGCTTGTCATCACCTTCAGTTGATGAAAGCAGCGTCACATTCAAGTGATGGCCAAGATCAAAACTGGCAGGGCAGACCAGGTTGCCGACATTTTCAATAAACAGGATATCTACATCCGTTAAATCAAGCTGGTGTAAACCATCATGCACCATGTGTGCATCAAGGTGACAGGCCGAGCCGGTTGTGATCTGTACCGCGGGAGCCCCCTGGTTACGAATGCGGTCTGCATCGTTTTCTGTTTCCAGGTCACCTTCGATGACAGCGATTTTGATTGAGTCTCCGAGATTCTGGATGGTTTTTTCAAGCAGGGTGGTTTTGCCTGAACCGGGAGAGGACATCAGGTTGATTGCCAGTACTTTATGCCTGGCAAAGTGTTCACGGTTATGTAAAGCCTGGTGATCATTTTCATGTAACAGGCTATGCAAGACATCAACGGCTGCTTTGCCGTCTTCGGTTTTAGCCAGTTTGCCATCAGCTTCGACCAGGTGTTTGTTACCCGGGGTGATGTTGCAACCGCATGTATCACACATAGTCTTTCCTCGTCTTGTTTACTGCTCAGGTGTCCAACTCGACTCGTTTAAGTATCATCTCATCACCGGATACCAAATCCGTATGCCAGTTGCCGCATTTCTTGCAGGTCAGGTCATTGGCCGAAGCGGCCGTCTTTTCGTTGCAACTGCGACAACTAACCACGATCGGTGATATTTCAATTTTAAGCTCTGCATTTTCTGCCACGGAACCAGCACAGGCAATTGGAAAAGCCGCTTCCAGTAAAGGTGCTTCAACACCGGACAGTGGGCCAATATCCAACTGGATCCTGTGAACGGCAACTGCCCGGTGCTGTGCAGCAATTTGTTCTACCTGGGCAATTATGTCCTGGCAGATTGCCAATTCATGCATTGACCGGTTCTATTCCCTGCTCAGCAGCCAGCATCTCGTCATAAATTTCCCATGCAGACTGCGCTTCTTCTTCGGTCATTTTCTGTATCGCATATCCCACATGAATCATAAGGAAATCGCCAACGCTGATTTTTTCATCCTGCATCATGAACAGGCTGACCGTTCTTTCAACGCCTTTAGCTTCACAGCGTGCGTTATAGCCGTCTATTTCAACGACCTGCATGGGTATTCCAAGGCACATAAATCGATTTGTCCCGAAAATGTAATTAATGAACTGTAATTTAGACCGAAAAGGATGAAACTTTATTGATTTACATCAATTTAATTTTACTTATCTAAAACTACTATTAATCGCATAAATAATAAATTCCTCGAGGTCTGGCATATGCCAACGAGTGCAGAGCAGTCTAACACGCTGGTTTTGGGAATCGGAAATACCCTTCTTACTGACGAGGGTATCGGCGTTTATGTCCTCGACGGTGTTGAAAAGCATGAATCCCCAGTGTTTGAAGATGTAACCATTATGGATGGCGGCACGTTGAGTTTTACCCTGGCTGGTGCAATCGAAAATTGTGAAAAGCTGATTGTTATAGATGCGGCAGAATTAAAATCTGCTCCCGGCACCGTTCAGGTTTTTGAAGATAATGATATGGACACTTACATCGTTTCAGGTAACAAGAAAAGTGTTCATGAAGTCAGCCTGGCTGATGTCATGTCGATTACTTTACTCAGTGGCAAACTTCCCGATAAACGTGCTCTGGTTGGAATTCAGCCTGAGTTTATTGACTGGGGTGATCAACCCACTGAAGCCGTCTCAGCGGCAATTCCCATAGCAGTGTCTGAAATTGAATCCATTTTGAAGAGGTGGTCTGAATGAATCTGATCGATATTCCTGTGAAAGCAATGGAAACGCCAACCGGAATGGCGTCAGCCCTGCTTGCTGAACTCAATGACCATTTACACAATTTGCTCAAAAAGGGTGAGACCCATGTCATAGATCTTTTGAGCCTGCCTTTAAATGAAGCTGACATCAACGAGTTGGCTGATTTGCTTGGGGTTGGAGAGGTCAAGGCCACCATTAAAAGTATTGGCAGCAGCAGTATCAGGGAAACTGCTTACAGTGGCATCTGGTGGATCACTCATTACGGTGATGATGAAAAAGTCCTGAGTGAATTAATTGAAGTAACCCAGGTGCCAGAAATATTGGTAACGCATATGGATGAAGTCCGTCATTCAGCCCAGGTGATGGCAAGCAGTTTGGCCGGGCAGGAAAAAGTTATTTAATTAAACAGCTTGAAGAGGGAAAGAAACGATGACTGAAGAAAGAGTCGACAAAGCAGAAACGCTGGGCGGGTCATTAATCAGTAACGGTGTCTCACGCAGAACATTTTTGAAATTCTGTTCAACTGTTGCATCGGCAATGGCACTACCACCGGCAGCTGCAAAAGCGATGGCTGAAAAACTGTCTCAGGCGACACGTCAGTCTGTTATCTGGTTATCTTTCCAGGAATGTACCGGATGCACTGAATCGATAACACGTTCGCACAAGCCTACACTGGAAAGCCTGATATTTGATTTTATTTCCCTGGATTATCATCACACACTGCAGGCTGCATCCGGAGATGCTGCTGAGCATGCGCGTGAAGAAGCCCAGAAAAAGCATAAAGGTAAATACATTCTGATTGTTGATGGCGCCATTCCTGTAAAAGATGGTGGTGTTTATTCGACTATTGCCGGTATCACCAACCTGCAAATGTTGCAGGATGTCGCCAAGGATGCCATGGCAATTGTTTCAGTTGGTACCTGCGCGGCCTACGGTGGTCTGCCCAAGGCGAACCCAAATCCTACCGGCGCTGTTGCTGTTTCGGATATCGTTAAGGACAAGCCGATAATAAACATCCCGGGTTGCCCGCCTATTCCAGTTGTAATGACCGGAGTCTTGGCGCATGTACTGACATTCGGCATTCCTGAGCTGGATAGTCATGGTCGACCAATGGCATTTTTTGGTGACTCAATTCATGACCGTTGCTACCGCAGGCCATTTTATGACAAGGGTCAGTTTGCCAAAGGCTTTGATGATGAAGGCGCCCGTAAAGGCTGGTGTCTATTTGAAGTTGGATGCAAAGGGCCCACAACACATAATGCTTGCGCTACGGTCAAGTGGAACAATGGTACTTCGTTCCCAATTCAGTCCGGACATGGATGTATAGGTTGTTCGGAACCTGATTTCTGGGATGCTGGCAGTTTCTACAAACCACTTTCTACCGGAAGCATGAATATGGAAGGTTGGGCAACGGGTGCTTTGGCTGCCGGCGCTGCGGTTGGAGTTGCAAGTGGCCTGTTGAACTCTAATACCAAGTCCAAAGCAGAAGCTAAACATGAACCAGTAACACTTGAAGATATGGGAGCTAAAAATGAATGAAGTTGAGCTATTAAACTGGGCCAGAGGGCCCGGGCTTGCATACGCAACGGTATTTATGGTTTTTGGATTAACGCTTCGTGTGCTTGAAATTTTGTCATTAGGCAGACCCAAGGAATATGCCAAGGTGCGCTCTAGTGGTGTAAAAGAGGGTTTCAGGACTATTATCAGGCGTAATTTACCTGAAAAGCACTGTTGGAAATATATAACGGCTACCTATATTTTTCATGTCGGCCTGTTTGTCGTAATTTTCTTCTTTATTCCTCATACACAGCTATTTAAAGATGTCTTTGGGGTGTTTTGGGATGGTTGGCCCAACTATATCATCGACTTTTTCACCATACTCAGTATTGCGACGATGATGTATGTCTTAATCCAGCGTCGAGTGAATCCAGCCCGGCGTATTCTTTCCAGGCCATCCGACTATTTTGTCTGGCTGGTAACCTTCCTGCCATTGGTAACAGGTTATATGGCTTTTCATCGTATTGGTCCTGATTATACCTTGATGCTGGCTATGCATATCCTTTCCGTGGAATTGTTAATGGTTATGCTGCCGGTAACCAAGCTGGTGCATGCGGTAACATTTGCGATGGCACGTTATTACAACGGCTCGAACGCTGGCCGTAAGGGTGTGAAAGTATGACTACTTCATTGGAACAGGGTATTAACACCCTAAAGAGAGTTATTGATGCACCGATAGCATCATATTTTTCAAGTTGTACTGGTTGTGGCATTTGTTCTTCGGCGTGTATTTTCTTTACTGAAACCGGTGACCCCAAGTACACACCAATCCGCCGTGTTGAACCGATGCGTCGCATCTGGGAACAGGAATATACGGTTATTGGCAAGCTGAAAAAATTAATTGGTCTGGCAAAAGAAGTTACGGAGCAGGATTTAAAGGATAATGTCGAACTGGCATTCGAAAGTTGCACTACCTGTGGACGCTGCAGCATGGTTTGTCCTATAGGTAATGACATTGTCTACATGATTCGCCGCATGCGGGAAGGATTAACTGCTGCGGGGCTGGCACCGAAAGAACTTCAGGCGGCTGCGGTTCGAACTATGGAAACTGGCAGTGTCATGGGTTTCCCAATGAAAACGCTGGAAGCCATGGTTAAAGCGGCAGAGGAAGAAACCGGTATTGAAATCAATATCGATAAACCGGACGTTGATTACCTACTGCTTTTGTCCTCAGCAGAAGTTATGCAATTCAACGAGATCATTTCCTCGCTGGCTAAAATATTCAAGGAAGCAGGTGTTACCTGGACATTCAGTTCCAAGGCGCATGAAGCGGGTAACCCGGGCATGCACATGGGGGCCTCGGAAATTGAGGCAATGATGATCAACCGTATTGTTGAAGCTGCAGAAGAGCTGAATATCAAGAAAGTTATCAGTCCTGAGTGTGGTCATGCTTATATGGCGATAAGATGGGAAGGACCAAATGTTATTGGTCGGCCGTATCCTTTTGAGGTTTATCATATCATTGAGGTACTGGATGAATTACGTGCCCAGGGTAAATTACATACCAGGGCTTCTTCCGGAACGGTGCCAATGACCTTCCATGATCCCTGTCAGGCTGCACGTCGTGGCGGCGTTAATGAACCACAACGTAACCTGTTGAATATGATGTCATCCAATTTTAAGGAAATGAATGACAGTATGGCATGTAACTGGTGCTGTGGCGGTGGCGGTGGCATGAATACCATTGAAAAAGCGGAACCGCTGGTACGCAAGGTATTTCACCGTAAGCGTCAGCAAATTGAAGAACTTGATGTAAACATTGTTGTGACCATGTGTGCTACTTGTCGAAATACGCTTGAAGAGGGTGTCGAGGACAATGGTATGGATGTCACCGTTCTCGGGCTCACCGAGGTTGTAGCTAATCACCTGTTAAAGGAGAATGAATCATGAGTGAGCGCGTAGTCGTTGACCCTATCACCCGAATTGAAGGTCACTTGCGTATCGAGGCTGAAACTGATGCATCAGGTAATATTGTTGGAGCATCCAGTGCCGGTACCATGGTTCGAGGTATTGAAACCATTCTGAAGGGTAGAGATCCACGCGATGCCTGGGCATTTACGCAGCGTATCTGCGGCGTATGCACCCTGGTTCATGGTATTGCGTCAGTCAGGGCAGTTGAAAATGCCCTGAATTACCCAATTCCACCTAATGCGCAGTTGATTCGCAACCTGATGATTGCTGCTCAGTATGTGCATGATCATGTCATGCATTTCTATCATCTGCATGCGCTTGACTGGGTTGATGTGGTTTCTGCATTAAATGCTGATCCCAAGGCAACTTCTGAATTGGCGCAATCAATTTCAAAATGGCCGAATTCATCGCCCGGTTATTTCGCCGAGGTGCAGAAAAAGGTCAAAGGTTTTGTTGAATCCGGTCAACTCGGTATCTTTGCCAATGGCTACTGGGGGCACCCGGCTTACAAACTGCCAGCAGAAGCCAACCTGATGGCGGTAGCGCATTACCTCGAAGCTTTGTCCTGGCAGCGTGATGTGGTGCAGATTCATACCATTTTTGGTGGTAAAAACCCTCATCCAAACTTCATTGTTGGTGGAGCTCCATCACCTATCAGTATCGACCCTACTTCATCGACTGGTGGCGCAGGTGCAACTGCATTGAATATTGTCGGACTTCAACAGATACAGGGCATCATCAATAAGATGATGACATTTGTGAATGATGTTTATATTCCTGATACGCTCGCCATCGCCGGCTTCTATAAGGACTGGTTTAAAAAAGGTTCAGGCGTTCGCAATTTCATGACCTTTGGTGATATGCCTGAAAAAGGTATGGATGACCCATCATCTTATTTCATTCCGGGTGGGGCAATTCTGGATCGCGATTTAACAAAGATTCATCCGATTGACCTTAATGATCCGGAACAGATTCAGGAATTTATCGCACACTCTTACTACGATTACAGCGTCGGTAAGGAAAAAGGTCTGCATCCATATGATGGTGAGACCAACCTGAACTATAGCGGTCCGAAACCTCCGTATGACTTCCTGGATATTGAAAACAGTTATTCCTGGCTGAAATCTCCACGTTGGAAAGGACAGCCAATGGAAGTGGGCCCCCTGGCACGTGTTCTGACACTTTATGCAACAGGACATGAACCCACGGTTGAACTGGCAGGCGCTGTGTTAAAACAGCTTGATGTGCCAATTGATGCATTGTTCTCCACCCTCGGGCGTACCGCAGCACGTACATTGGAAACCAAGTTGATTGGTGACCAGATGAATGTCTGGATGAATAACCTGGTTGCCAATATTAAGGCAGGTGACCTGAGTGTTCATAATGACGCAATGTTTGATCCGTCAACATGGCCAAAAGAGGCACGTGGCGTTGGTTTCATGGAAGCGCCTCGAGGTGCTTTGGCTCACTGGATTGTTATCAAGGATCAGAAAATTGATAACTACCAGGCAGTGGTTCCTTCAACCTGGAATGCGGGTCCCCGTGATGCGCAGGGTCAGGATGGACCCTATGAAGCAGCACTGACAGATAATCATCAGTTGCACGATCCCAAACAGCCTGTTGAAATATTGCGTACTATTCACAGTTTTGACCCATGTATTGCCTGTGCAGTGCATGTGACGGACCCTGAAGGCGAAGAACTGGTTAAAGTAAAGGTGGTTTAACATGAAAAAATTAAACACTTATTTATTATTGATATTTGTAACGTTTTTTTCGCCGCTGTTGCTGGCACACCCAGGCCATGGCGATCATACTGCGTTGCTGGCAGAAGGACAGATACATCCACTGTTAAGTGGTGAACATGTTCTGATGCTATCTGCTGTTGTTGCCGTAGTTTACCTGGCACTGAAACAGATAAGAAAATAAGCTTTTATCCGGCTGGATAAAAAACTCCCGCTTTTGCGGGAGTTTTTGTTTTAACTGTCATATCGCTTATATGCAGAAAAATTGTTTATACCTGAAAAGGTTTTACTGGTTTATTTTCTGGTCTCTTTCCTGAAGTGTTTGTTCCAAACCTGCTGCTGCATCCTTGGCATGTTGAATTGTATCAGTTTGCGATTTCCAGACATGACCCGAAGCTTCTTGTTGGGGTTTTGGTTCTGGGTCGCTGTCACCGCAGCCGGAAACAACCAGGCCGAAAAAAACAGTAAAAACGATAAAAAAGACCTGTAAAAATTTCATTTTAAATCCTAATTAAAAAACATAACCAATCAGCAGCATAACCACACCAATAACAATGACGAAAGGCCCAGCCGCAGCATGTGTGTCACTGCGCTTTTGCAGGGCAAACTTATGTTTTCTAAATGCCGTCACCGCGATTCCCAAGGTGGTAAAGAATATACCGAAATAACCGACATATTCTTTGAGCTTGGCCATTTTGACGCGATCGTTGCCTGCGACACCTTTGCCGATCTTTTCAATGTTCAAAGCCAATGCTGGTTCGGTCATTACCAGGAGCAGAAACATTAAAGACGTCATAAAGAAAAAATTACGCGGTGAGAGTATGGGTGTTGTCATTGTTTTTTTACCAGAGCCAGAGTAATAATTCTAAATTGTTTTCAATCATAGTCTAAATTCTATATTACGCACAGGTCATTACATTTTTATGTTTGAGTTCATACAAACCAACGAATCAACAATCAGACTGGGTTTTTTTCTGGGTATATTGTTGTTGATGGCATTCTGGGAAACCTTATCACCAAGGCGCCCGACCACGGTCTCACGTGCCAGGCACTGGCTGAACAACCTGTCCCTGGTGGTTCTGAATACTCTTATTTTAAGGTTTGTTTTTCCTGCAGCTGCCGTAGGTATGGCCATTACCAGTCAGCAACAGGGCTGGGGCCTGTTTAATAATGCCGACTGGCCTTTAATCTACAAGGTAATATTGAGTGTTGTGATACTGGATTTTGTCATCTGGTTACAGCATGTCATGGTCCATGCCATTCCGGTGTTATGGCGTTTGCACAGAGTGCATCATGCAGACCCGGATTACGATACAACCACCGGTTTGCGGTTTCATCCGATTGAAATTCTGTTCTCAATGTTAGTCAAGTTTGGAGCGATTATTTTACTGGGTCCACCGGTTGTCGCGGTGATTATTTTTGAAGTGATTCTTAACGGTATGGCGATGTTTAATCATGGGAATGTCAGCCTGCCCGGTAAACTTGATCGCTGGGTCCGGTTTATCCTGGTGACTCCTGACATGCATAGGGTGCATCATTCGGTTGAAGATCATGAAACCAACAGTAACTTTGGCTTCAATTTATCAATCTGGGATCGTCTGTTCGGCACCTATATTGATCAACCACGGTTAGGACATGATGACATGCAGATAGGAATCCGGGGGTTTGATGAACCAAAAGATATTATTAATTTGGATGGGCTTTTGAAATTGCCATTTAAAGGCAGGATCAGCGATTACGTTATCAACAGGCGAAATTTTTAAATTTTGAGTTTTATAAAAAGGTGGTGGTGATATGAGTTATTCCATTTCAGTTGAAAATATCAAGTGTGGTGGCTGTGCCAACACCATCAAGACACGCCTGGTTGAACTGCAACCTGTTTCATCTGTAGAGGTTGAGATTGAAACCGGTATTGTCACAATCGATGGTGATGAGTCTCAGCGTGAAACAGTTACGGCTGAGCTGCTAAGACTGGGTTACCCTGAATCAGGAACCGCAGAAGGGTTAAAAGCGGCAGCTGCCAAGGCAAAATCATTTGTCAGCTGTGCGATCGGGCGTATTGAAAAATCTGACTGAAAGTCACGTAACATTTTCTAAGTTTGCTTTTTAATTCCTGTCTAATTCTGTCTTTCAAAACAGACAGTTGATAATGCGGGTATTCATTTGTTTGTTGCCCCAGTTTTTTACCTTTTCTGTTGTAAATCCAAATGTCATATCAATGAGATATAATCGAATATTTATTAACTTTATGCAGTAGTTTGAAATGTCCGATAACAAACAGATGAACCGTTGGTGGGTTGTATTAGGCGCCGTGCTGATACAAATGTGTCTGGGTGCCATTTATGCCTGGTCCGTTTTTACTCCGCAATTAAAAGAAGTTGGCTGGTCCAAGATGGATACCCAGATTGTGTTCGCGGTTGGTCTGGCAACTTTTGCACTCTTCATGGTGTTTGCCGGTAAGCAGTTAAACAAATGGGGGCCAAGAAAACTGGCTTTATCCGGCGGCATTACACTGGGACTGGGTTACGCTATTGCAGGCTTTAGTGGTGGTACTGATTTCTGGATGGTATTGCTTGGTGTCGGCCTGGTTGGTGGTGCCGGTATTGGTCTTGGTTATGTTGTACCGATAGCTGTCGGTATGCGCTGGTTTCCCGATCACAAGGGCATGATTACAGGTCTTGCAGTAGCCGGCTTCGGTTTCGGTGCAATGGGCTGGGTGAAATTGGCCGGCACATGGGGTGGGCTTCTACAGGATATAGGCATTGCCCAGACATTCATTCTCTACGGCGTATTATTTTCGCTGCTGGTTATAATCGGCAGTACCTGGATGCGAATGCCTCCTTCAGGTTGGAAACCGCAGGGGTACAAGGCGCCTCAACAAAAAGCGGGTGCTGGCGGTGAGGATTACTCTCCGGTCGAAATGATGCTGACGCCCCAGTTTCATTTGATTTTTTTAACCTTTGCAGTTAGTGCCGGGGCAGGCCTGATGTCAATTGGTCTGATGAAACTCTACCCGATGGAAGCTTTGCAAAACTCGGGCTTTAGTATTGAAGAGGCCAGTGCCATTGCCGGCACTGCAATGGCCGTGTTTTTTAGTATTGCCAATGGTATCGGTCGAGTGGTCTGGGGAACTCTCAGTGACAAACTGGGAAGGAAAAAGTCAGTCATCTACATGGCAGCAAGCCAGGGTATTATATTGCTGTTATTTTCTTCCATGGCTGGCAATGAATATCTTCTTTACCTGGGAGCTACGCTTATCGGCTTTAATTTTGGCGGAAATTTTGCACTGTTTCCGGCTTTAACTGCCGATGAGTTTGGCAATTCAACCGTTGGTCAAAATTATCCCTTTGTTTTTTTATCTTACGGCGTAGGTGGAATTGTCTTCCCAATTCTGGGCGGATTGCTTGGGGATATGGGTAACTTCCCGCTCGCATTTTCAATTTGTGGTGTAGCGTGCCTGGTTGGAGCTGCTGCCACTGCAATTGTGTTTCCACCTCATCACAATGAAGCAACACATCATTTCAGTGTCCATGGTTTTTTGCACCAGGGTCATTTCTTTGATCATGATGAAGCGGAGAAGGAGAATTCCTGATAGCCTGTTTATCTGATAAATCGATCAACAGGCTTGAGGAAACAACTTAATGTTCCGTCACGTAGCTAAAACTTTTCTGACCGGCTTTATTGCCACGTTACCCCTGGTACTTACTGTTGCAGTCATGTACTGGTTGGTCAAATACATCATCCTGTTCCTGGGGCCGAATAGTTTTATTGGAGAAATTCTAAGCCTGGTTGGCCTACAATTTGTTTCCTCAGAACTTGTTGCCTATTTATTCGGCGTATTGGTCGCCATGGGCCTGATTTATTTACTGGGTCTGCTGGTCCAGTACATCTTCAAGGGAAAATTTGCCGGCTTGCTCGAACGTTTCCTTAACCAGTTACCCCTGGTTGGTAAAATCTATACATCCTTGAATAAACTGATAAAGGTTTTTGAACAGAATGAGCAGTCCGACATCAAGGCGATGAGCCCGGTCATGTGCTATTTTGGTGGCAGAGAAGGAACCGCCGTTCTGGCCTTGATGCCGAGTTCCAAAGTTGTGCGTTTAAATGAACGTGAATACTATGGGGTTCTGATTCCAACTGCTCCAGTTCCCTTCGGTGGTGCGCTTATATACGTTCCGGTTGACAGTGTTGAGCAAATTGATATGGCGATAGACGAGCTGGTCAATGTTTACATGTCAATGGGGGCGACCTCGCATGACTTTATCAGGAGTAAGTCCGGATAAGAATTAAGTCCGAGGTAAAGCCGGGGGCATTCTTTCTATAACCGATACCTTGAGCTAAGCTAATTATATGGATTCCATCCTACTTTCCATAGATCCCCGTGAACCGCTCTGGATAGCCATTGCATTTGCCTGTGGTTTGCTGGTGAGCCGTATTGGCCTTCCGCCTCTTGTCGGGTTTTTGCTTGCCGGTTTTATGCTCAACGCAGCTGGAGCCGAGGCTGGTGAATTTCTGGGTATAACTGCCGACCTGGGCGTAACACTCCTGCTTTTCACCATTGGCCTGAAACTCAGGTTCAAAACTTTACTGCCTCCACATATCTGGGGTGTTGCCAGTTTACACATGACCCTTGTTGTTGGCCTGATGACATTGTTTGTGCTTTTCCTGTCTACCCTGGGTTTGCCCCTGGTCGCAGACGTGGATTTGCAAACGGCAATGATAATCGGTTTTGCCCTGTCATTCTCCAGTACTGTTTTTGCGGTAAAAATACTTGATCAGGCCGGTGCCGGTGGTTCTTTTTATGGTGTCATAGCCATTGGTATTCTCATTATGCAGGATATTGCCGCGGTTGTTTTTTTAGCGGCATCTGCGGGCAAACTGCCATCATTCTGGGCAGTAGGGTTGTTGGCCCTGATTCCATTACGATATGTGCTGTTTGCGATTTTATCCCGTGCCGGTCATGGTGAATTGTTAGTGCTCTTTGGCATCGTTCTGGCTCTCGGTGGTGCTGACCTGTTTGAACTGGTGAATCTCAAGGGTGACCTGGGGGCGTTGATCGTTGGAATGTTGCTGGCCGGTCATCCTAAGGCCAATGAAATGGCTAAAAGCCTGCTGAGTTTCAAGGAGCTTTTCCTGGTTGGGTTTTTCCTCAGTGTGGGTATGGCTGCCCCTCCGGACTGGAGTGCAATCCTGTTAGCCAGTCTGTTTATCCTGGTGCTGCCGATTAAAACGGCACTTTATTTTGGTTTGTTTGCTGCCTTTAAGTTACGCGCCAGTACTTCCTGGCGATCATCACTGATATTGGCTAACTACAGTGAATTCGGGCTAATCGTCGGCTCTGTATCTGTTGCCTCCGGTTGGTTACAACCTGAATGGATGGCTGTTTTTGCAATACTGCTTTCCATGTCGTTTATCGGGGCTGCACCAATCATTGATAATGGCGATCGATTATATACGCTGTGGCGTCCCCGCTTTAAACGTATGGAGCGCAATAAACGTCTAGCTGAAGAACAAGATATTTATACAGGCGATGTTGAAATCCTGATATTTGGTATGGGGCGGGTTGGAAGTGCCGTTTACGATTCGCTGGTGATAGAGAATCCGGATAAGGTGCTGGGAGTTGATGTAAACCATTACCAGGTCGACAAACACCTCGACAGGCAACATCAGGTGTTTGTAGGTGATGCGACCAACCCGGATTTCTGGACACGTGTCCCCGGGCTTGCTGATAAGCTCAAATGGGTGATTCTTGCGTTACCTCAACACCAGGCAAACCTGGCTGCCGCCGAGCGTTTACGCGAAATCGGTTTCAAGGGCCGCATTGCATCAACCAGCAGGTTTCCTGATGAAATAGAAGCATTGGAGAAACTCGGTGTGGACTTCGTCTTTAACCTTTATTCTGAGGCGGGTAAGGGTTTTGCCGCTGATCTTAAACAACATTTCACGGCTCTCGGTAAGAACTGATCTAACCTGTAATTAATAAGAGTGCTTCTCATTTATCTAACTTCTCAACGTCTTCTGTTTGTTTATTGAAAAGTTATCTATTGCTTGTTTTAAATCAATTACAAAACACTGATTTTATGAAAGAGTAAATAATTATCGGTGTTTAGTTTAACTGCCAGCAGTAATAGAACGGAAATCTATGTCGAAGCAAATTAGAATTTTGTTGGTTTTATTCGGGTTGATAGTTGGCTTGCCTCTGGTCGGTACCAGTGAAGTTATAGTGGCTGAGGTGTTGGAAGGGCAGTACGTTACTGTCGGAATATCTCGTGATGTGCCCACTGTGCCGCTAGGTGGTTCTGTCATACCTGAAAAGGAAGTTATGCTGACTGCGCAGCTGCCTGGCCGGGTAAATTATATTGCCGGTCGAGAAGGCGAAAGCTTTAAAGAAAATACTTTGCTGATTTCGCTGGATGAATCTGAATTACAGGCCAAAAACCAGGCCGCTTATGCACAATTGGCCAATGCGGATTATGCTTTAAGAAACAGCGGTGTCCAGTTTACCAGGGAATATTATTCCCCCCAGTCATATTCCTCTATGGGTGGTATGGGAATGCCCAATTTATTTGATCGGGTCTTTACTAAGCCAATGGAAGGTTTCTTTGGTAAGCGTGACCGTAATGCAGAAAGATATGCTGACCTGGCGGCATCCCAGATACGCATTGAACAGGCAAGAATGCAGATGCTTACCGCACAGGCAGAAATCCAGGCTTTGGCAGCTAAAATACGTGATTCAAAAAGTGTTGCGCCTTTTGATGGTGTCATCATTTCAAAATTTGTTGAAAACGGCGATACCGTGCAACCGGGGCAAATGCTATTAAAGTTTGCCAATCTCGATAATCTTCAAATTGTCATTGATGTACCTTCAAGGCTGGCAGCCGGTTTGACTGCAGGTGATGTTTTACAGGCAATTATGGATGGTGCTAATCAATCCGTTGGCGAACGCATTGCAGTGAAAATCGCCCAGGTTTATCCAATGGCTGACACTGAACAGCATACCGTAAAAGTTAAATTTGATTTGCCCAAGGGTGCTTCGTTGCCTGGTATGTACGCCAAGGTTTTGATCCCTGATATTAATGCAGCTTCGACTAGGCTGCCGGTAATTCCCACCTCAGCAATTCATTATAAGGGGAGTCTGCCCTGGGTTTTCATCAAAGGTCAAACAGGTCATCCAGAATTAAGGCTGGTACGAATTGGTGAGCAGCTGGGCCAGGGATTTGTCAGTATTCTTGCGGGTATAAAACCTGGCGATCAGGTTCTTGTTAAATCCCAAAACGGGCCTGGTTTCTTGCGCCATATCAATTAATCTGCAATTAACAAGCAAGGATTGTTATTTGACATAGACATTTCAAATAAAAAGTCATAGATAAAGATTATGGAAAGTAATGGAGGTCTTTTGTGATTGAAATTCTCCATAAAAATACCGGTAAGGTGCTGCAAGCAATCAATATTGATAGTTTGGATGGTGCTGACTTAAGTGAAATGGATTTGCAAGGGGCGGATTTTCACCAGACATGCCTTAAAGGTGTTAACTTTTCTCACACTAACCTCAATGAGGCCGATTTAACCGGGGCTGACCTTTCCCATGCCTTTATCTGCGGAGCACAGTTTAACCAGGCATCGCTTAAAAACTCGAACTTGTCACATATCTATGCAGGAGCAACAACCCATCGAGACAGGGCTATTCTCAGTAACGCCGATATGTCCGGAGTGAACCTGGCGGGTGCTTACCTGCGCGGCGCCGAACTGCACCATGCTAATTTGGAAAATGCCTATCTATGCAATGCCGACTTAAGGGATGCAGACTTACAGGGTAGTAGTTTAAACAACGTAACGGCCAGGCATACTTTATTCATTGGTGCCAGTCTGGTTCGTGCTGATCTTACAGGTGCAGACCTTAGAAACAGTCATCTTAATGATTCCAACATGAAAGAGGCCGTACTTGCAGGGGCTGACCTGTCGACTATAACGCATGGCGGTTTTACTGTTCTGAATCTTTCCAATCTTCAAAATGCCGATCTTAGCCATGCCAATATGCGTAACATTCTGGCAGAGCATGTTGATTTCAGGTTTGCCAACTTAACTGATGTTGATATATCGGATTCGGTTTTAAGTGGCTCAACATTTCGACGAGCGGATGTTACCAATGCTGACTTTTCGAATGTCGAATTGGCAAGCGTATCCATGGAGTATGCCAACTTTTCCATGGCCAGGAATGTGAACCTGCCAAGCTACAAGGTGCATATTCGGTAATTAAGGCTCTAAAACAGTTCCTATGGAAATTGATTGAGTATTTGATATGACACGGAAGCGCGGTTACAAAGTCAGACGTTTTGGGATGATTTCCGGCATCCTGAATTTCTTCGTTGACTCACCTTTGACACCTTTGGTTGTTGGTGCATCTATCCTTATTGGTGTGCTTGCAGTAACTTTTTTACCTCGTGAAGAAGAGCCACAGATTGTAGTGCCCATGATTGATGTCATGGTGGAAATGCCAGGTTCCACAGCCAAAGAAGTTGAAAACCGAATAACCCAGCATGTTGAAAAACTCGCCTGGGAGCTGCCCGGGGTTGAGTATGTTTACTCTATCTCCAGTCCCGGCCGTTCACTTACCATCGTTCGCTTTCTGGTTGGTTGGGATGAAGAAAAAGCGATTGTGCAGCTATATCAGAAACTCTATGCCAACCTCGACAGGTTGCCTCCCGGTGCTTCAAAGCCAATGCTCAAACCAAAGAGTATTGATGATGTGCCTGTGCTGGCTTTGACCTTCCATGGCGAAGGCTACGATGGTCATGCATTACGCTTGATTGCCGCCGAAGTTGAAAATGAAATCAAGCGTATCCCGGATGTTTCTGAAACTACGTTAATTGGTGGTCAAAGACGTCAGCTCAGGGTCGAGCTTGATAGTTCCAAACTGTCTTTTTATAAGCTTGATCCTGCCTACGTAGTGCAAAACATCCGTGAAGCCAATCAGCAGGTCACTGCGGGCAGTTATCCTGCGGTTGAAACGGAAATACTGGTGGAGACCGGTGGATTTTTACGCAATGCCAAAGAAGTGGGGAATGTTGTTGTTGCCAGTCATCAGGGTAAGTCTGTATTTCTTCGCGATGTGTCAAAAGTTATTGATGGACCTGAGACTATCGATAATTACGTGCTGTTCGGACTTGGAGGACAAAATATTGCCGAAGGTGCAGTACCTGAAGAGTCGCCCGCAGTTACTCTGGCAATTGCCAAGCGTAAAGGTACTAATGCCGTAGAGCTTGTGCAGACCATTACCGATAAGCTGGATATTTTACGCGACAGTTTTCTTCCTCCGGATTTAAAAGTCACTGTGACAAGAGACTATGGTCATACTGCTGAAGAAAAATCCAACGAGCTTTTGTTTCACATGGGCATTGCTGTAGTTGGTGTGAGTTTACTTATTGTTGTTGCTTTAGGTTGGCGTGAAGCCAGTGTCGTTGCCATAGCCATTCCGGTTACGCTGGCATTGACGTTGGCAACTTTCTACTTAATGGATTTTACCTTAAACAGGGTAACGCTATTTGCCCTGATTTTCTCTATCGGTATCCTGGTGGATGACCCTATTGTAGATGTTGAAAACGTTATCCGGCATTTCCGCCTTCCTGAAAACAAGGGGCGCCCACTTAAAGAAGTAACCGTTGAAGCGGTTAATGAAGTGCGAAGCCCACTGGTACTGGCAACCTTAACGGTTATTGCTGCAGTGCTGCCCATGGCATTCGTTTCCGGGCTTATGGGACCTTATATGCGACCAATTCCAATTGGTGCCACTGCGGCGATGTTGTTTTCAATGGCCGTGGCATTTGTGGTAACGCCATGGGCGGCTTACCGTACGCTGCGCTGGCATGCTAAGACCAATACCAAAACCGGAAAGACTTCGACAATAGAAAAAGAAGATTGGACCACCAGGATATATCGCAGGGTAATGGAACCCATGATCAACCGGCCAATATTGGGAATGGGCTTTCTTGTCAGTATTACACTGTTATTGCTGCTTACTCTGAGCATGATTTTTGTTGGTGCGGTCAAGGTAAAGATGTTGCCGTACGACAATAAAAGTGAGCTTCAGGTGATAGTTGATATGGATGAGGGGACACCGCTTGAATGTACCACCAATGTCACTAAGCGGCTGGCCACACAGCTGAGCCGTGAACCTGAAGTGCTGAATTACCAGGTATACGCTGGTACTGCTGCACCCTATAACTTCAATGGCCTGGTGCGTCATTATTTCTTGCGAGGAGAAACCAACCTTGCAGATATCCAGGTCAACCTTATTCCCAAACAAGAAAGGGATTTACAAAGTCATGATATAGCCAAACGCATTCGCAAAAAAATTCAGGCACTGGCAAAAGAATGCGGCGCACAGATTAAAGTGGCCGAAGTACCACCAGGACCGCCTGTGTTACAAACCGTGGTAGCTGAAATCTATGGTCCTGATTATGAAGAGCAGGTCAATATCGGTAACCAGGTTAAAAAAATGTTTGAACAAACACCTGGAGTCGTTGATGTCGACTGGTATGTGGAAGCTGACCAGCCAAAAATGATATATCGCATTGATCATGAAAAGGCGGCAAAGAACAACATCAGTGCCGGACATATCGCCGAAGTGATTCGCATTGCGCAGAAGGGCATTACAGCCGGCTTACTGCATGTACCGCGTCAAAATGAAGATATCACCATTAATGTACGTCTGCCAATTCATCAGAGATCACACCTGACCACGATGCTTACCGTCCCCGTTTGTTCTGCTGCAAAATGTATTCCACTGGGTGAGTTGGTGAACATTGTAGAAGATGTGGGTGAGAAAAGTATTTATCGGAAAAACCAGCTGCCGGTTGTTTATGTTACCGGTGATCTTGCCGGTGAAGATGAAAGCCCGATTTATGCACTGATGAAGCTGAATGAAAAAATCGAGTCGTATATTCCTGAAGGCCGTAATCAACCAATGGAAGTGTTAAATGTGGTTCAGCCGTTTTCAACCGTGGAACCATCTTTGAAATGGGATGGTGAATGGCATATTACCTACGAGGTGTTCCGTGACCTTGGCTTTGCGTTTGCCGTTGTCCTGGTTCTGATTTACATCCTGGTTGTTGGCTGGTTTAAATCATTTCGCACGCCTTTTATTATTATGGCTGCAATTCCGTTCTCATTGATTGGTATCATACCCGGACATTATTTTATGGGCGCATTTTTTACCGCGACTTCAATGATTGGGTTTATTGCCGGCGCAGGTATCGTGGTACGTAATTCGATTATCCTGGTTGATTTTATCAAGCTCAGAGTCAAGCAGGGCATGGCATTGAAAGAAGCGGTTGTCGATGCGGGTGCTGTTCGTTTCAGACCAATGTTGTTAACTGCGATGGCAGTTGTTGTCGGAGGCAGTGTTATTCTTTTCGATCCAATATTCCAGGGTCTGGCGATATCCCTGATGGCCGGCGAAATTGCTTCATTGTTGCTGTCAAGAATGGCTGTACCAATCATTTATTACTTTGGAATGCGCAATAATTATCGTTGTGGTCCTGAGTATGCCGGGAAAGGTCAATGTTAAAGCCGAGTTAAAATTCATTTGTAAATCTGACTTTTAAAACTAGGGGGGGTTATCCGCTTGAAGTAAACAGCAACAAAACAGTAAGATTTGTGCCGTTTGTTATAACTGTTTTTTAATATAAAATTTTCAGTATTGGCTTTTCATTTTAAAAGGAGTTCCCCGGTGTATTCATTTTCAGTCAACGTAAATAAATCTTTCGATGATGCAATTGAGCAGGTGACTGCGGCGTTGAAAGATGAAGGTTTTGGTGTGCTTACAGATATTGATTTTGCTGGTACCATCAAGAAAAAGCTGGATATCGATCGTCCTGCCTACCGTATCCTGGGAGCCTGTAATCCACCTCTGGCCAACCAGGCAGTCAATGCAGATGTCAATGCCGGTGTTTTATTGCCTTGTAATGTTGTCGTCAGGGACAACGAAGATGGCAGTTGCGCTGTGGTTTTCATGGATCCGATGGCAGTAATCAACTTATCAGATAACGAAGCTGTAGCTAAGGTGGCTCATGAGGCCAATGATCGTTTACAACGGGTTAAAGCTGCACTGGAAGCCTGAATTTTAACATTTAAGTGAACTAACCAATCGAAAAACCATTGGTTTTTAGAGGCTCAATATCCTCACATCTCACATCAGTAACATTGGACATAGGTGAACCAGTCCAAAGCCATTTGGCTAACTGGTTCACTGCTGTTTCTGTTCCGCAGGCAATCACTTCGACATTGCCATTCGGCAAATTAAGCGCGTGTCCATTTACTGATAATTCTTTCGCTTTTTGTCTTGTTGTATCCCGGTACCAGACTCCCTGTACCCGACCCGAAACTATGCATTTTTTACATATCATTTGCTTACCGTTTTTTCAGGCCGTTTTTTCAGGTGGTTTCCTAAGGTTTCAACGACGTTTTCATTATTGTCTATGAACACAGCATCCTGTTTTTCTATACTATCAAGAGGTTCCAGTGAGTTAAGTTGTGAATGCATCACCTCAATGGTTGCCTCCGATGGGTTATTGGGGTTGTGCCGGCGCTTTCTGATACGTTTTTCCAGCACCGATTTATCATGGGTCAGGCTGAGGATATAAAAATTTTGATGTAACTGTTCTGCGGTCTCTTTAGCTGCTTTACGAAATGCTTTTTTCAGATAGGTTGCATCCAGGATGACAGAATAGCCGTAAGTCATGATTTTTCCGGCAAGCGCATGCAGGTAATCGTAGGTCTGCTGAGTAGCCTGCGTCTGGTAGCGGTTGTGTTTTTCAGGAAAAAGACGTTTGCGCTCAACATCTGACCGGACACGAATCATTCGATAGTGTTTCAATAACTGTTTTGACGCAAATGATTTACCTGAACCGGATACACCCTGGGTAATGATTAAAAAGGTTTCATTCGCTTGCGTGAATGTCTGGGCCAGTTTTAGGTACTGGTAAATTGTGTTTAATGTTTCCTTATATTCCGTTTGGTATTCAGGCTCCTTCGCTGCTAATTGCGACAGGCGTAAACAATTGACCTTGGCTCTGACCATGGAACGGTACGCCTGGTAAAAACGAAATATCTCCAGGCCCTGGTAATCACCGGTGTATTCGAGGTAATTATTAAGTAGTTGGTAGGAAAGGTCAGGGCGGCCGTTAAATTCAAGATCCATGGTGATAAAGGCCATTTCACTCATGACATCAATCCAGCGGAAATCAGGATTAAACTCAATGGCATCAAAAATGATGATTGGGTCCTGATTCTGGTTCTGGTCCAGATTCTGACCCTGATTCAATTTCCGGGCAATATTGCCGGTGTGCATATCACCATGGCACTCACGAACGTAACCCTGCTCCAGCCGGCTTTGAAATATAGGTCTTAAGCTATTTAAATTGCTTTGTGACCAATCAAGCAAAGATTGAAATACAGCTTGGATCTCGGCATTAAACTGATCCAGAAAAGGTGATACCTGCTCGAAGTTTTGTTTCACTGCATTTTCTATGGATTTAACTAAACTCGGATGAGTCTGCTCATTAGCAATATCAACTGTTGCATGAAACCTGGCAATGGATTTTGCCAGCTCATCCATATGACTGGAATTCAACTGATTGCGTTTCAGTAAATGATCTAGCTGACCTTGCTGGTCAAAACGGCGCATTTTGACCATGTATTCAATTGTATCTTTAGGGGAGTTTTTATGGGGGTTTTTGGGGTCACTGATTATCGGGTAATTAATTGAGCCGGTAATGGATTCAACCCCAAGATAATAACTGGGTGCAAGTCTTCGGTTTAATCGAAGTTCTTCTTTACAGAAAAATTCGCGTTTATCCAAGGTGGTGAAATTCAGAAAACCGAAATCGACCGGTTTTTTTATTTTGAATGCGAACTTATCAACCAGCAAAATGGTTGAGATATGTGTCTCGATAACCTCGACTTCAGACTGAAACTTTTTGTTCAGAACGAGGCACAACTGCTTAATCAGTTGTGCCTGTGTCGCTGTTGTGTCGATCATAATGTGTCGGTCATAAGCCCAGGTAGCTTATGTCGATTGCATTGTTTTTAATGGGTGGACACCAGAAGTAATTACCCGAAACCGGGTGGGTGAAGTTGAAAAGGGCATCGGTAATACCATCTTCCTGACCGGTCATGCGATGTAATATTGCTTCAAATGCATCATAGGAATGGCCAAAAGCGACAAATACAAGACCATTTTGGGAATCATCGCTCCAGGGCATAGAACGGCGAAGCATGAAGGCTTCGGGATCGAAGCTTTCCTGTGCGGTTCGTTTTACATGGGCTGATTCAGGTGCGGCATCAAATTCTTCGTTATCCGAGATTCTGCGGCCAATGGTGTCATCCTGTTCTTTCTGAGACATATTGCCGAAATGCTTCAGGTTATGCTGCCATTGTTGAACGGCTACAAAACTTGAGCCATTCAGACCTTCTTGATCAGATTCCAAAATAGCGGCTTCAACGGCTTCTTCACCTTCGGGGTTTTCAGTACCATCAATGTAACCACTTAAGTCGCGGCCTTCACGGAAACGAAAAGCATCAATTTTTTTATCCAGGATAAAATCTTCTGCCAGTAAGGATTCAATTTTAAGCGATTCAAGTAATACCTCACCCTTGTCTTCACCACGCAGCCAGATCCACAAACTTGATGCTGTACTGGGGATATTGACACCGTTGGATGAGAAAGAGGGGAAGGTTTTTAATCCATTAATGGATTTGCCAAGCGACTGCACCAGGGATTCGCTCAGACCGATAACAATTTTATTGCCATCGCTCAGCTCAGCCAACTGTTTCAAACTAGAAGAAGCTTGATGCTGTGGCTTTAGGGAAAAGTAGAGGTAATTTGAAACAACAGGGATATCAGCAAGAATGCCTGGTTGGGCAAGGTCCATAAATGAATTCTCCGCAAAGATAGTTTCACACTATTCTAATGCGGAGAATATTTTTTTCACCTTTTGATAACATAATTATGTCTACTTAAGGTTTTATAAATTTTTAAGACCTTAATTTCTATAATATCCTGCGATTAAGCAAAATATTGAACCATCAGGTCAGCAATGAACACTAAAACAACAGCTTCTACAGCCATCCATTTAAAGGATAGCTTGGGCGGTGTTTTCTGTAACTCAGATTTTGCTTCCAGGTAATTCATAATGCACCTCTATTGTTACTACCAAAGATATAATACGTATATACATTGTAGTGCTTAATAGCTAAAATTCAAGTAGTTTTTTCACTATTTTAATTTTTGGTTTATATATATTTAATAAATTATTGAAAAATATAGACTTTAATTGTTACAGAAATAATAAAATTTTCTAAATTTTTCAGTTATCAATCGGGCCCAAGGGAATTTCCCTGCATTCCGGTAATTCCGTTATAGAAATATGCGGGATGTAGTTTGATTGATCTGAAGGGTGTAAACAGCCATATACACCCTGTACTTCAGTATCTGACAATGGCTCTCGTCCAAAATGCTTTTTAAAATCATTCAGGTTTAACAGGCACTGCTGATAACCGAATTCGGAATCGTTACAGCCGGTGTAACCTGATTCAACGCCTGCCACCAGCGGAACAATTGATAAGGCAACCGATATTGATAAGGCATGTGAAGCTTTGCGGGCAACTGAGATGGGGTAGGCCGAACCTGTATTTTGAATCTTCATGGCAAATCCTTTTGTCCATTTTTAACTGACTTTCATCCATTGAAAGTTTTATTATTATCATTAATTTTTAAACCATAATCCAGACTCCGATATATCAGCCTGAATTCTTATGAAGTCGCGTTATAAGTGAAAAGATTCCCTTTGAAAAATATTATTAAGCTGGCGGTCAGAAAACCGGTTTTTGCGATTGGCCTGGTAATAGTGCTGGCTATTTCTTACCTGCTGGAATTACCTGAAACAGGGGTTCTGCCGAAATCTGATTCTGGATCTGATTTTGGATCTGGTTCTGCATCTGATGAGATTGGCGGACTTTGTAAAGTTAACAGTGTCTATGATGGTGATACCATGCGTTTAACCTGTGGCAGTCAAAAGACCAAGGTCAGGCTGTTTTGTATCGATACTCCTGAAATGGAACAAAGGCCCTGGGGTCGCGAGTCACGCGATTACCTCAGGTCCATAACACCTGATTATGTGAGTTTGCAGGCTTATGACAAGGATCGCTATGGTCGAATTGTTGCTGAAGTTTTTGACGGCGAGGTGAATCTAAACCAGTCCATGGTTGAACAGGGGCAGGCAGCTGTATACAGTAGGTACTGTAATAAGCAGACCTATTTTGCATTACAGCAAAAAGCCCGGGACTCGAACCTGGGTATCTGGTCTAAACCGGGACTTCACCAGGAGCCCTGGAACTGGCGAAAACAAAAACATGCATCTAAATAAAACAGACATTGCCGAGTTACTGGCCTTAACCTGCACACCAACCATGATTTGCAGCCAGCAACTTATACCGACATCGGCGAATCCTGCAATGATGGATTTGCTCGGTATTGATTCAGCTGCTCTGCCTCTTAAGGACATTTTCTCTTTCTTTGATGATCCCCAGGTGATTCGTACCGCGGTTGATAACGTTAGACGCGGCGGCCCTGCTTACAAAGAACCGGTTTCATTAGTGGGTAATCATTCTGATGATCAGTACATTATTTCTGTTTTAACGATTGAAAAAGATGAAGAAGAAGTCTTTTTCATCACGTTATGCCCCGAAGCTGGATTGGCAGAAAACGCCAGGGAACTAAAACTTGATAGTCTCACCGGGCTGCCCCGTTATGACCTGTTCATAGATCGTATAGATCAGGCCATGATTGCGGCACAGAGATCAGATAAATCTGTTGCCATTTTAATTATTGGTATAGATCAGCTTGATCGTATCAATGACGGTTATGGTTATGATACTGGCAACGAGGTTCTGAAAGAAACTGCAAAACGTGTCAATCATGCCATCAGGCGCAGTGATACAGCTGCCCGGCCTTTTGCCGAAATGTTCGGTTTGGTGATGCAGATTACATCAATTGAAGACAGTGTGCTGGTCGCCCAGAAAATGCTCAGCGTACTCGGGCAGGAAATGAATATTGACGGTCACACTATCTCGGTCACCGCCAGTATTGGTATCAGCCTGTTTCCATCAGATGGCGATTCGCCGTCTATATTGGTAAAAAATGCCGAAAGTGCCTTGCGTCATGTCAAGCAGCAGGGTGGCAACGCCCATGAGTTTTTCTCCAAGGATATGAATGACATGGCACGTCATCGTATCGAGATGGAAAATAATCTGCGCCGAGCCCTGAATAACAATGAATTCGTGGTTTATTACCAGCCCAAGGTGAACCTTGAAAACAATGCCGTGGTAGGAGCAGAAGCATTGATTCGCTGGATGGATCCAGAGCGTGGCATGATTTCTCCAGGGGAGTTTATTCCTGTCGCTGAAGAAACCAGCCTGATTGGTGAAATCGGTCAGTTTGTGATGGAATCGGCCTGCAGGCAGAATGCCCAATGGCAGGATAAAGGCTTACAGCCTGTGCGTATCTCGGTGAATGTGACTGCGGCGCAGTTTCATGACCGAATGATTCTGGAGAAAGTACAGGCTGTACTTTCTGAGACTTTCCTGCCGCCCGAGTATCTCGAACTTGAAATAACAGAAAGTACCCTGGTCGGTGATATTGATAAGGTTATTGATAAGCTCACAGCCTTCAGGGCAATGGGACTGCATGTGTCGATTGATGATTTTGGTACGGGTTATTCGAGTCTTAGTTATTTAAGCCATTTTCCGATTACCACGCTCAAAATTGATCGTGCCTTTGTCAAGGATATGGAAGTTAACAGTAAAACGGCTGAGATCACCAACGCTATTATTGGCTTGTCACGTGGCCTGTCACTTGAGGTTGTGGCTGAAGGTGCGGAAAGTATTGAGCATGTCAATATTCTGCGTGATAAAGGCTGTGACCTGGTGCAGGGTTTCTTTTTCAGTCGGCCGGTACCTGCCGAGGAATTTGAAAAAATTCTTGAAGTTGGCTATCTCTATGACGAGGATTAATCCTCTCTACGCAGACTTGTTATAGAGCGAGGCGTACAATCCCTGCTGGTTAATAAGTTCATCGTGGTGTCCCTGTTCCACGATTGCACCATCCTCAAATACCAGAACACGATCTGCCTGCTTAACCGCACTCAGGCGGTGCGCAATAATGATCGTGGTTCTGCCGTGCAGGAATTCGCGTAAAGCCAGATGCAGTTTCTGTTCAGTCGTGGTATCCAGTGCTGAAGTGGCTTCATCAAGAATCACGATTTTGGGATCAGTTAAAATCATGCGGGCAATGGCCAGGCGTTGTCGTTGGCCACCGGACAAGCGGATGCCGTCGCGACCGATCAGGGTATCAAGTTTATCGTCCAGCTCATCAATGGTTGCTTTAAGCTGTGCCACTTCCAGTGCATGCCAAAGCTTGTCATCTTCTATGGCTTTACCCATGGTCAGGTTCATTCTTACCGTATCATTTAACAATGCAGGATGCTGAAGTACCGTGGCAACATTATCCCTGACAACGTTTAGCCCGATATCCTTTACGTTGACTTCATCGAAATAAATATCACCCTCGGTCGGTATGTATAAGCCAAGCACTACCTGTACCAAAGTGGTTTTGCCACCACCTGAAGCACCGACAAGGGCAATTTTCTCACCGGCTTTAATGGTCAGTGAAATGTGATTGAGAATGGGGGTTTCATTGTCATAGGAAAAGCAGATGTCTTCCAGGTGAATACTGACAGTATCTTTATTTTCGAACGGGTTGATTCTGTTAGGGTAGTCAGGTTCCAGGTGAATTTCCATCAGGGTGTTAATACGATTCAGGGCCGCTTCGGCAGCATGGAATGCATACTGGATGTTCAGTACTTCCTGAACCGGTGCCATCATGAACCAGAGGTAGGCAAATACCGCCAGCATCTGGCCAATACTTAAATCGGAATAAAGCACCATGAACATACTGACTGCGCGGAAAATATCAAAGCCGAAAAGAAAGATCACAAATGACAAACGGTTGGCGGCATCACTTTTCCAGGTAAAAGCACTGGAGTGGGTTCTGATGTGCGAGGCGCTGTCGATAATGCGCTGAATGTAATGGCGTTCGCGGTTGCTGGCTCTTATCTGTTGAATTGCATCTAGCGTTTCAGCAAGGCTTTCCTGGAAAAGCTGGTAAGCCGAGTTTTCTCGTTTCTTAAGATGCTTTACCTTGCGGCCGAACATTGTCGTGGCATAGATGACAATCGGGTTAAGAAAAAGAATGAAAAGTGCCAGTTGCCAGTTCATCCATAGCAGCACAACTGCGGTGCCAATGATACTGAGCAATGCGACGAGAAACTTGCTTGTCGTGATACTGACAAAATTATCAATGGCATCAAGATCTGTTACCAGGTGGGAAGCGACGGTACTGCTACCCAGTGTTTCGTATTCCGACATGCGAACTTTTTCCAGGCGCAATAATAAATCACGCCGCATGCGATAAATGACATCCTTGGAAATAAAGGTGAACTGTCGTGTTTGCCACACATTCAAGGCGAGGGCTGCCAGGCGTAAAACCAGTGTCAGTATAAGTACGCTGATAATGTAAAGCGCGGGTGTATGCCAGCTTTCCGGAAAAAACTGGTTTGTGTTTTCAATAATAAAGCCGGGTTGATCTAATAGTACTTCGTCAACCAGTAAAGGGATGAGTAAAGGTACAGGCACTGCAGAGACGGCACCTAATATGGCAATCAGGTTGGCCATCCACAGTTCTTTCCGGTAAGAAAAAACCTGGTTTTTCAGTTCCTGCCAACTGTAAGTGGATTGTCTTAACTGGTTACTCATACATCGAGCATATCAGAGAACCGAGTAATACAGTGAGGATAAACTGGGTAGATAATTAGTGAGGTTATTCGGCCGGTTTTTTTTGCAGTTTTCTTTGCAGGGTGCGGCGGTGCATATTCAATTGGCGTGCTGTTGCTGAAATGTTGCCATCATTTTCCTGTAGCACCCGCTGAATATGTTCCCATTCAAGACGTTTTAATGAGGTCGGTGTTTCAGCGGTCAATTGAGTGTTGCTTTCATCACTGTCAGGATTTTCAAGCACGTTAACCAGGGCAGGTATATCTATTGGCTTTGCTATGTAATTGACAGCCCCAAGCTTGATGGCCTTAACTGCAGTGGCCAGGCTTGCATAGCCGGTCATGACGATTATTTTACTGTCTTGATAACCCGATAATAAAGGCTCAATCAACTGTAAACCTGAATCATTGCCGAGTCTTAAGTCCAGCAGAATAAAATCCTGGTTTTGATTACGAGCTGCAGCCAATGCATCCTGTTCATTATGCGCAGTGGACACCTGGTAATTATGCTTGCTCAGGCCGCGCTGAACCAATTGACAAAATACTTCGTCATCATCAATCACAAGAACTGTTTTGTTTTGTGTCATGTCGTACGAATTTTGTATAAAGGAATACAGATCGTAGAGCGAACTCCATCTTCTGTCTGCTGTAATTTTACAGAGCCATCGTACCTTGAAAGACTGCTGTGGGACAATAATAGACCAATGCCAAAGCCCTTGGGTTTTGATGAAAAAACAGCCCCATCGGTTTTTTCTTTAAAGTTTTTACTTAATCCGGGGCCATGGTCATCAATGTGAATATAGAATGCATTCTTGATGATCTCAGAAGTCATGCTGATTGAATTAATACCATTACTTAAAGAGGCATCAGCAGCATTATTCAACAGGTTTAAGATGGCATGCGAAATAGTCTGGTCCATCGATACTTCAAAGTTTTCAATGCCAGAGAACTCGTCGTTTAAAACCATTTCAGGCCTTAATGCTTTCCACTGGCTGGTTAATTTTGCCAGGTAGTCCAGAATTGAGGTTGTTTCGGTCAGGTTATACTTCGACTGGTCTGCTGCATTTCTTAGAATATCCAGTTGTTTTACACAGTGTTGCTGCTGCTGTTTTATAGAGCCTGAGAATTGTTTTACCAGTTGGGTGTCTTCCGGGTTTTCATGTAATTCATCAGCCATCATGCCTATATTCGATAAAGGTGTGCTGATTTCATGCGCTGTGCCTGCTGCCAGTGTGCCCAAAGAAATAATGTATTCATCACGAATCTGTTTTTGTTCTGATTCGGCAAGCTCTTGCTGGGCTTTCCTGGCCTGGCTAGCAATTTTTTTTACGAAAATAAGAATGATAAACGCCGATAATATGAAATTGAGCCACATGCCAAATACATGCAACTCAAAATCATGCCCCATTCGATGATAGAGCTCTGGATTATAAAAATGCTCATTCATGATAAAGCCATAAATGCTCAGGCTTAATGCCACAAGCGCAATGACATATTTCAGGCTAACCACGGTGGCTGCTATTGCCAGTGGTATCAGCAACAGGGAAATAAAAGGGTTGTTTATACCGCCGCTGTAAAAAACCAGCAGACCCAGTACCAGGCAATCAAAAGCCAGGTTAATAAAAATTTCAGCTTCAGAAGTTTCGTAACCTTTTATTAACCGCCAGATGAGAAAGGTGTTAAAAACAACAGAAAGAATTATAGGGTGGCTTATTTGGGTCAGCGGTAAAGGCAGTGCGATGAATTTAACCGCAATATAAACCGCGCTTATCTGTAACAGGATGATTGCAGTGCGAAGCCAGAAAAGCTGCCAGAGCACCATGTCGGGAGATTCAATTGTAACGCGGGAAGTTTGCATGTTGAGAACGAAGTTGGTACCGAGGGCCGGACTCGAACCGGCACGCTGTCGCCAGCGGGGGATTTTGAATCCCCTATGTCTACCAATTTCATCACCTCGGCTTCATTTCGAGCAGGCAAGTATAACCGGATAAATAATTCGGGCAAGTGTCGTGATAGTATTCGCCTCATGAAACTATCTGACTTTCATTACGAGTTACCTGAATCCCTGATTGCGCAAAATCCGCCTGAACAGCGTGGTGACAGCAGGTTGCTGTGTGTTGATGGTGCGACGGGAAAACTGGCGGATAGTCATTTTTCAAATTTCATTGATCTGCTGCAACCCAATGATTTACTTGTTTTCAACAACACTCGTGTTATTCCGGCAAGGCTGTATGGGCAGAAACAGTCCGGCGGTAAGGTCGAGATCCTGATCGAACGTCTGGTCAACGAGAACCGGGCGGTAGCTCATATCCGTGCAAGTAAATCACCAAAAGCCGGTAGCCAGATTCTGTTGGAAGATGGATACGTTCTGGAAGTAGAAGGCAGGGATGGTGCCCTGTTCTTTATAAGATCTACTGAAATCAATCTGATGGAAATTCTTATAGCTTCGGGCCACATGCCATTACCTCCTTATATAACGCGGGATGACAAACAATCTGATGCCGAGCGCTACCAGACCATCTACGCAGAAAAAAATGGTGCAGTGGCTGCGCCAACGGCCGGGCTGCATTTTACTGATGAGATGTTCGACCAGATAGAAGACAAGGGGATTAACAAGGCTTTTGTTACCCTGCATGTTGGCGCAGGCACTTTTCAGCCTGTCAGGGTGGAAAATCTTGATGATCATGTCATGCATAAGGAATACGCACAGTTAACCCGGGAGGTAGTTGAGTGGGTTGAAGAAACCCGCAGGCAAGGCGGGCGAGTTATTGCTATCGGTACTACATCGGTAAGAACCCTGGAGTCGGCTGGGGCAAATGGTGAGTTAACCGAGTTTAACGGTGATACCCAGTTGTTTATCAGACCTGGTTTTAAATTCAATGTGGTTGATGCCATGCTGACCAATTTTCATTTGCCGGAATCAACTTTGCTGATGCTGGTTTCAGCCTTTGCCGGATATGAAAACATAATGGAGGCCTACCGACACGCAGTGGAATCCAGGTACCGGTTTTTCAGTTACGGTGATGCAATGTGGCTGACCCGGAAGGATCCGCAGGAAAGACCCTGAATAGCAGGCAAAAAAAAGGCGCGGCAGGGGAGCCGCGCCAAGTACCACCAAAGGAGGATGGAGGATGTGCTGAATAATCAGCACATAAGAATTTTCTAATAAACCGATGGATAAGTCAACCAAAATTGTAAAATTACAACGAGTTAATTGCTTTGACTCGGTCTTTAATTAACTTTAATTAGTGATTATAAATAATTGTTTAATAATGGATTTTAATCTAATAAATTCGAATGAAATAGCCCGTCGCGGACAACTTGAGTTTGATCGTGGCAAGATTGATACACCTGCATTCATGCCTGTCGGTACCTATGGAACGGTTAAAGCAATGACGCCGGAGGAGCTTGAATCCATTGGAGCACAGGTGATTTTGGGTAATACTTTTCACCTGTGGCTGCGCCCGGGAACGGAAATAATTCGCGCTCATGGTGATCTGCATGACTTTATGCACTGGGACAAGCCCATCCTGACAGACTCGGGCGGATTCCAGGTTTACAGCCTTGGCGCGATGAGAAAAATTACCGAGGAGGGTGTTGCCTTCAGGTCACCGGTTGATGGCGCAAAAGTGTTCATGGGGCCGGAAGAGTCGATGCAGGTTCAGCGTGAACTTGGCTCGGATATCGTGATGATTTTCGACGAATGTACTCCTTATCCTGCAACCTATGAAGAAGCCCGAATCTCAATGGAGCTTTCACTGCGATGGGCTGAACGCAGTAAAACGGCGCATGCTGATAATCCTTCGGCGCTTTTTGGTATTGTCCAGGGTGGCGTCTTCGAAGAATTAAGAAAGCGCTCACTCGACGGGCTGATGGAAATAGGATTTGATGGGTATGCCGTGGGTGGTCTGTCAGTCGGCGAACCTCCCGAGGACCGTTGGCGGGTGCTTGATTTCCTGGCTGACAAACTGCCCGCTGACAAACCACATTATTTAATGGGTGTTGGTACGCCGGAGGACATTGTCGAGGCGGTACAGCGTGGTATCGATATGTTTGACTGTGTCATGCCAACCCGCAATGCCCGCAACGGTCACCTGTTCACTCACCAGGGCGTGGTCAGAATTAAAAATGCCGTACATGCCACTGATACTTCACCGCTTGACCCGATGTGTGATTGCTATACCTGTCAAAATTACAGTCGTTCTTACTTGCGCCATTTACACCGTTGCAACGAAATTCTCGGTGCGCGCCTGATGACTATCCACAACCTTCATTACTACCAGTCGCTGATGGCAGGCTTGCGTAATGCTATTGAAAACAATAACCTGGCATCGTTTGTTAAGGACTTTTATCTGATGCGACAGGTGAATGCAGGTTAATGTTTCTAATTTTTCAGGGACGCAGTGAACCCGTCCCTGGGGCTTGACTTCGCCATCCCTGGCTCAGACACCCTGAAAAATTGAAATCATTAACCTGCATCTGCAATCCAGTCATTTTCAGGCAGGCCAGAAAATCTTTTTCAGAACTGTCAAAAACAGGATGTTTTTGTCAGAGCGTACATGGATGTATTC